>JAFUWP010000446.1 GCA_017483405.1 Oscillospiraceae bacterium
CCGGATTGTAGGAAAATTCCTCGATGCAGACAGAACGGTCAAATCCGCTGCCGCCTTCGAGTGCGCCGTTATGGTATGCGAAATAAGATTTCCCCTGAAAATCGACAACACCGCAGTGATTGGTAAAGCTTCTGCCCTCGGTAGGCATGATGACTCCCCTGTAAGTCCATGGCCCTGTAGGAGTCGGGCTTGTCGAATAGGCGATATTTTCCGGAATCCCATTTGCCGCATACAGAAGATAATATAAATCCCCTCTCTTGTAGAACCAAGGGCCTTCTGTATAACTAGTGCCGTCCCCTTTCGGATTTGTGCCGAAACTCTGGTTATCAATCGGGACTTTGACAATATCACCGGAATAGGAAATCATATCTTCATTGAGCTTGACATAATACGGATTCGGGTTGCCGAAATATAAATATGCCTGACTATCATCATCAATAAAGACAGTTGGGTCGATAAAATCCCAGTTAGGGCCGCAGAGCGGTTTGCCGATGGCATCCTTAAAAGGGCCTGTCGGAGAATCTGCCACGGCTACGCCGATAGCTCTGCCCCCTCCGGAAGATGGCACAAGTGTTACATACATATAGAATTTGCCGTTCCGTTCGATGCACTGCGCCGCCCATGCGGAATTCTCCTCTGCCCATGCGAAATCATCACATGAAAGAATCGTTCCGTAATCCGTCCAGTTCTGCATATCGGTAGTGGAATAGCATTTCCAGTCAGGCATGGTATAATAATCGGAATTATCGGCATCATGGCCGGTATAGACATAGAGTGTATCGCCGTACACCATCGGCGCGGGGTCTGAAGTGTAGACGGACTGCACTATCGGATTATCTGCGAATGCGCTGACCGCCGGACAGCAGGCTGATGTTATCAAAAAAGTACAAAGAGCCGTTACTATGCGTTTCATAAATAAAATCCTCCTTATATTGTATGAATGATATAAAAATCACGATTATTTATTAATAAATTATACATGATTTGACCATATTTTTCAACTCATAATTTGCAGATAGGGTGGAAAAAATGCATCTGAAACGGAAAAATCATGCAGAATTTCCACTTTTTCTGCAAAAAATAGGTTGTTCATATTGAATAAATATTGTATAATTTATGAAGAAACATTTCACGTACTTTATTTCTACAGGGAGTGAGATTCATGCAAAAAAATATATTCCGTAAAGGAACAGCCGCATTTTTATCCGCAGGAATCTGCCTGACCGCCAGCCTTTCGATGCCGAATCTTCTGCTGACAGCCAATGCGCAGGAAACCGTGATTGCCAATCCGTTTATCTGGTCGGATGTGCCTGATGATGATGTCATCCGTGTCGGAGATACTTATTATATGGTCAGCACAACGATGTTTTTCTCACCAGGTGCGCCCATCATGAAATCCAAAGATTTAGTATCATGGGAGATTTGCAATTATGTCTATGATACCTATGCAGATGGTGATAAACAAAATCTCATCGGCGGCGAACATGATTACGCGCACGGTCAGTGGGCGGCCAGTCTCCGCTATAAAGATGGTGTCTTCTATGTCTTCTTCGGAAGTTACGGAACGGGAAAATCCTATATCTACAAGACAACTGACATCGAACACGGCACTTGGTCAAGAACTGAACTCAACGGCATGTATCATGATGCATCGATTCTGTTCGATGATGACGGAAGAAATTATCTCGTCTACGGCGGCGGCGGAGAAATCAAAATTAAAGAATTCAATTCTGAAATGACAGATTTCAAATGGGGCGGTGCTGACCAGACTCTGCTGAAAACCGGTCTGGATAACCTCGCCGGTGAAGGCTCTCATATCCAGAAAATCGGTGATTATTACTATATTTTCCTGATTGCATGGCCGAGCACCAGCGGCCGAATCGAATTATGCTACAGAAGTAAATCTCTGTTAGGCACTTATGAAGGAAAAACCGTTCTGAATTCCGGCCTCGGCACTTACGGAAGCGGTGTCGCTCAAGGCGGAATTGTCGATACACCTTCCGGAGAATGGTACGGCGTTCTGTTTCAAGACCATGGCAGTGTAGGCAGAATTCCGGTACTTGTTCCGGTGACATGGCAGGACGGCTGGCCGATGATGGGTATCAACGGCAAAGCCCCCACTTCTCTGACTATTGATACTGATTATACAGGCACTTCCCTCACCCGTGATGATGATTTCAGTTATTCTTCCGATAAACTTGCTCTCGAATGGCAGTGGAATCACAATCCCGATAACAATGCATGGTCTGTTACTGAACGTGATGGCTGGCTTCGTCTGCATAACGAACATATCGCGCAGAGCATCCTTCATGCAAGAAATACCCTTACTATGCGTACGGAAGGCCCTTCCTGCACGAGCATCATCAAGCTGGATACATCTCACATGAAAGAAGGCGACTGTGCCGGATTATCTGCATTTCAGTTCAATTACGGCAATGTCGGTGTATATCACGGCGGAAATGCAAAATACATCTACATGGCGAAAAATGCCGCTTACGGCGGAACTTCCTCGGTGATGGACAGCAAAGATGATGTTGTGGAATCCGTTCCCATGCAGGGTGATACCATCTATCTCAAAGAAGAATTCGTCTTCAATACTGTAGATGAAAATTTCAATGTCTCGAACAACATCGACAAAGTGAATTTCTTCTACTCCTACGATGGAACGAACTGGACGAAAATCGGCGATACCCTCAGTATGACTTATGATTTGAAATTATTCACCGGTTATCGGAGTGCTGTCTACAGTTATCCGACAAAATCAACAGGCGGCTGGGCGGATATTGATTTCTTCGATTATGAACGCGCTGAATGGAATGTGCCGCAGATTATCGAACCCGATGCAGACGGTTATTATTTTCATGATACCTTCGAGGGGACTCTCAGTGACTGGAGCGGCAGAGGTGCGGCAAAAGTCCAGACTTCCGGCAGAACCGCCCTTGATGGCTCTGAAGCTCTGCTGGTATCCGACAGAACTGCCGCTTGGAACGGCGCGATTAAAAAGCTCGGCAGTGCGTTCAAATCCGGAGAAAGCTACAGTTTCAGCGCAAATGTGCTCTATCTGGAAGGCAATCCCTCCGATACGTTCTATATGAAATTACAGTATGACGGCGCAGATGGTGAAGCACATTACGATACAATTGCATCTGCCAATGCTCCTATCGGAAAATGGGTACAGCTTGCCAATCCTGATTTCACCATTCCGGAAGGCGCAAAAAATGTCTGCATTTATCTGGAAACGGCCGAAACAACGGATAATTTCTATATTGATGAAATCATCGGGGCAGTTTCCGGAACAGCAATTGCAAGTACAGCATCTTCCGGCGAAATTCTTCGCGGCGATGTCAATGGTGATAAAATTATCAATATCTATGACCTGATTCTTGCAAAGCGTTATCTGATTCAGGGAATCGCCTCCGATGCCGCGGATGTAAATCAGAACGGAACTCTCGATGTTTCTGATATTATCCAGATTCAGAAATATCTGCTCGGACAGATTGCCGGATTCAGCACTGACACCACGATAACACCTGTTCCCACACCCACAGAACCTTCTGAAACCAATACAAAAGATTATATGAATTCCATCAAGAGCAGTATCACGGCATCTGTACCGGCATCCGCGACAGCCTCCGTTGCCGGAAGGGATTATGGCAAAGTAATTCCGATAACATATTATTCTTCCATCGCAAAGAAGAATAAATCCGCGAATGTTCTTCTGCCTGCCGGATATAACGAAAATGAAACCTATCCCGTTCTGTATGTGAATCACGGTATCTTTGGCGACCAGAATTCCATGCTGGATGACGGCATGAAAATTCAGACAATGGCCGGTAATCTCGCGGCATCCGGTGAAGCCGAAAAAATGATTATCGTCTTTACAGCTATGTATACAAGCCAGAATTCCGATGTCTGCTCCGGATTTACAGTGGAAGAAACGCAGAAATATGATGCTTTCCGCGAAGATTTGACCGAATGCCTGATGCCCTATATCAATGAACACTATTCGACCAAGACCGGAAGAAAATATACCGGCATTTCCGGTTTCTCGATGGGCGGCAGAGAAACGCTCTATATCGGCGTTACCCGTCCGGAATATTTCGGATATATCGGCGCGGCTTGTCCAGCTCCTGGGGTGACTCCTGGTGCTGATAATCTGATGTCCCATCCTGGCAACATGCAGGAGAGCGAATTCAAAATCAGTGATGCGGCGAATCAGCCTTACATGCTGTTCATCGCAGGCGGCACAAATGATGGTGTTGTGAATCCGTTTCCGGAGAATTATCATAACATCCTGACTGCCAACAATCAGGAACATCTCTGGCTCGAAGTCGCCGGAGGCGGTCATGATGGTTCTACCGTTGTCCCAATGTTCTATAACCTTCTGAAAAATATCTTCAAAGCATAATTATAAAACCGCCTGATGCAGTATCAGGCGGTTTTTTTGATGATTTACAGTTTTCAGAAAGAAGTCAGCAGACCGACAATATATTTCATCACGGAAAGGCAGTCTCCGGAATCCGGTGCGCCGCTGTGATTGACATCCGCAGTTTTCTGCTGGACGGAAGTCAATTTCTCTTTTCCGAGAATTGCCCTGTTGATAGTAATCACATCCAGAATGGAAACATCACCATCACCGTCAGTATCTCCGAAATAGGCTTTTTTCACTCCGGCATCGGAAACATCGCTGTCAGCGGAGGATTTCTGATTGCAGATAACAGAAAAATCTTCTATTACGTGATATACAAAGATATAAGAATACTGTCCTGTTGCCGTAAATGTAGAAGTCCAGCCGAAAGCCTTTTCTCCGATTTTAGTATCCGCACCGAGTACGGTGACTTCCGGAAGGGATTTGCAGTTGATAAAAGCTTCATCGCCGATTTCCGTCACACCTGCCGGAATAGTCAGTTCCGTAACGGCAATGCCGGAAAAGGCTTTTTCTTTGATAGTTTTCAGACTTTCCGGAAGTGTCAGGTCTGTCAGTGCCTCGCATCCATCGAAGGCATTTGCCCCGATATTCTGCACCCCTTCCGGAATGCTGACAGAAGTAATCTCCGTATTCATATAGAACGCATTTCCGAGGATGGATGTCACGCCTTCCGGAATGATAACATCCCCTTTAGCGGCATTGCCATCAATCAGCAGGCCATTGATAATCAGCAAAGGCGAATCCGCCTGTACTTCAGCCAGCCACGGCGTTTCGGCGAATGCTTTTTCTCCGACAGATTCAACGGATGTCGGAATGTTGAGTCTTTCCAGATTTTTGCATCCGGAAAATGCCTGTACTCCGATTTTCTTCACACCATCCGGCAGAATGACTTCATTGACATAGCTGTTATATTTTCCGAATATCTGTTCGCCGATACCGGTGATGCCATCCGGAACGGTAATGATGAATTCCGGTGTTTCCACATCTTCCGGTCGGGGAAGTTCCGGAATCTGAATGCCGCCGGATGCCTGTCCCGTCTGAATGCCGCCGTTCTGTTCGCAAAGATAGGAAATCGTCCATGCAAGTGATGAATTCCAGTTGACAGCACATTCATTGACGGAATACGCCTGAATATCATTAAGATAGGCTTTCTGCGGAGGAACTTCCAGACCATCCCATGCAGTTTTGACAACGGAATCTTCTCGGCCGGTATTCGCACCGCCGACCAGCACACCGCACGGAGCTTTCGGATAGGCGGAATCTACTGATTTTGCCCACCAGCGATGATGCGGATACTGCGCGCTGTGAACGCCGTAACCTGTTACATAAGAATAATCCATTGCATTCCGGCCGAGCAGATAATCTGCCGCACTGACGATACCATTCAGATATTTTGATTCCTGATTTTCATCATAAGCATAAGCCAGAATTATCGCATTATCCGATACAAACGAATTCGATGCCCAGACATAACCGCCATCCGGATTCGCTTCATAAGGCAGGCCATATCCCTGATTTTCTTCCAGATACAGATAATAATCCGCCGTTTCGGTCAGATTTGACTTTAATTTCTGATTTTCCTGTGCAGACAAAATATCATCATGCAGAAGAAGTGTCATCGAGCCGAGTGCCGCAGTATGTCCCCAGTCGAAACTGCCCGTCAGGTTATCAGCTTCACCGCCGCTGAGGTCGGACGGAATCGCAAAGGCGAAATCAGAATTCTGCAAATCAGCATAATAAGTTTCTTTTCCGGTGGATGTGTATAATTCACATGCCGCCCAGTAGAATTCATCGGTAACAACATCATCACCATAAGCACCGCCGCCGCCGTATTCGACAGAGGATGCATACATTTCCGGATGTGCTTTCGCGGCGGTATACGCATTTTCAGCGGCAGTCAGACAAGCCTCGGCAAAATCGGGGTCGATGTCCTTCCAGAGACGATATGCCTGTGCTCCGCAGGCCGCCAGATTCAGAGTCGCCGCGGTTGTCGGCGGAATCAGGATTCTGGACATGGTATCTTCTGCCGGCGCAGTTGCCAGTGCCGTCCATTTGATGTCATGTACTTTGTGATATGCCATGCCCTGATAATCGCCGTCCTGCACAATCATTTTGAGCATCCATTCCATTTCGTATCGAGATTCATCCAGAAGGTCAGCGATGCCGTTTCCGTTTTCGGGAATTTTCATAGCACCATCCTGATAGGCTTCATCCGTACCGTTCAGATGGGCGCGTTCATACTGATTCTGCATCAGCCAGAGCGAAATGCCACCGTTGACGACATATTTTCCATGGTCGCCGGCATCATACCAGCCGCCGGAAACATCCTGTGTACCGGAAGTCGGATAACCCCAGATTCTCTGAATTTCTGCAATATCGGAGACATGTCCGGCCGCGCGGGCGAGTTCGGAAGGATTTCCCGATGTAATATACTGTTCCTCGATTTCGATGCCGGAACGATTCTGATAAAAATAATTCAGTGCATCATAAACTAATCCGGAATAAATATCCAGTACACCAATCCGGAACTCTCTGGAAGTTTCTCCGGTTTCGGCTTTCAGAGTGTAAGTGCCTTCAGTCGTGAAATCAGAAAAATCAAGAACATGCACCATATCACCGGAATCGGCATCCAGCCCCTTCGGCTGGGAGATGCCGGAATAAACTGCATTTCCGTTTTCATCAAGCAATTCAAATGCGACTCCGGACGGCGCATCAGAAAGAAGTGTTGCTTTTTTATCCAGATTCGGGAAATATCCTTCCTGATTGGTAAGAATTCCGGCGCGTTCCCAGTTTTTAGCATCTTCAATCGCCTGTGCGCGCCGTTCTTTTTCGGCAGTAAGCTCATCGAGTACGTTGGTTACTGTCGCGGAGGCATCAATCAGAATATGATTGGCCGTTACAAAAGGCGATTCTGCCTTCTGCTGGGTGAGCCATGCGGTATCTGTAAACGCATTATTTCCGATTGTTGTCAGGCTTTCCGGAAACGAAATACTAATCAGAGCCGGACAGTCATTAAATGCGAACCGTTCGATTGTCGTCAGCGTGGACGGCAATGAAACTTCCGTCAGGCTCTTACTGTGCCAGAACGCGCCGGATGCGATTTCCGTTACGCCTTCCGGAATCACAACCGATGTCAGCGCACAGCCGTAAAATGCCGTTGCACCGATTTTTGTCACCGGAATTCCGTCAATTTCTGACGGGATTTCAACAGATGCCGCTTTCGCATCACAGCCGGTGATGGTAATGCCTCCATTTTCGGCCTGATAGCTCAGAATTCCATAAGTGAGTGTTTCATCCGTGGCAGATACTGCAATCTGCGCCGCAGATGTTCCTGAATTCAGCAGACACAGCGCGAGTGTCAGTGCGGAAACAGTATGTTTTTTCATAAAATTTTCCCCTCTCTCTGCATTGTGCAGAACAATTTTATCTAAGTATATCAAAAACTTACAACAAAGTCAATACTTTTATATAAAAAACAAAATTTTTCTATTGAAAAAAGATTAAGAATTGATTTTATATCATGATTTGTTCATAATTTGTTTATAATTCTGACATAAAAAGCACCTGAAACCGGTACTATCCCAGTTTCAGGAGACTTTTTAAAGGGGAATAATGGTTATTTGCGAAGAAGCGCGCGCTTCATCAGCAACAGGTCATAGATGTTGATAATACCATCCTGATTGAAATCTCCCTGTGCGGAATTGGTTAATTTCGCATTGCCGTGGAGATATTTCTGCAACATGATAATATCATTGGTATCGAGTGCGCCGTTGGCATCCACATCGCCGGCGACTTTATCCGGCTGAGAAACGGGAGTTGTCTCTGTAGAAGAAGTATCCGCAGAAGTAGTGCCGTTTACGACTTTCGTTTCATCCATTGTACCGCCGTAGGTTTCAAAATAAGAAGCCAGTTTGGAAGTATCTGTCTGGAGGAAGTAATTTCCGGAAGGGATATAGCAGATGGAAGAATTTGTATCAAAGTTTGCATACTGACAATCTGTATTGACTTTCTGGCTCTTGTCGGAAACAACTGTACCATCCGTACTGCCCTTGCAGTTGTTCAGAACGTCTTTATAGCTCTTGACTGCGCCGAGTTTTACCTGCATCGGATTCTTGCAGTTCTCGAAAAGGTTATATTCCGAGAAGATATACGCATTGGCTCTGGGGTTCATGCAGTAGCTTGTCTGACCGCTGAAGATGTTGTTATACATGTGAATATTCGCCTGACGTGCGAGAGGACCTCTGGATTCGCACTTGTTCCAGTAGTTATGATGATATGTCAGATGGAACTGCAAATTGCTGTCCGATGCACCGACCAGATTCGTTTTGTGATAGCCTTCATAATAGCAATAACTATTTGTGAAATACAGTCCTCTCTTGAAGTCACATGCACCATCACCGCCGGCCTTATCGGATTCCGCCGGATTGCTGATTGTCGGCTTGTAGAATTCACAGTTATGAATCCAGCATCTTTCTACAGGTGCAGTCAGTTTAGAACTTTCCTGAACACCTTCCATACCCACACAGTCTTCGGGAACATTCTTGAAGGAGATATTTCTGACTTCAAAGCTCTTTCCGAGAGTCGGTGCGGCAGATTCCGCCATGAAATGGAATCCCCATCCATCTACACATGCATCCGAGCCGATGCCTTCAATGGTGACATCCTTGCCGGATTTCATTCTTGCCATATAGCCGTTATCACCGACAGAACCGCCGAAATCAGTAGAATCATAAGCTGTCAGGCCGGAAGGTGCTTTGACATCACCGATGATTCTGACAACAAGCGGAGTGCCATCTTCTGCGAGTTTCTTGATGATGCCGCTGTTGGAATTCGGCTTTGTGCCGCCGTTGGAAGTCTTTCCGCCGCCGATGTCCTGACCTGCGGAATTCAGAATGTTACCGATACCCTTGAC
>JAFUWP010000447.1 GCA_017483405.1 Oscillospiraceae bacterium
AGCCGAAAGCATGGCGATTCCCATAAAATAGGCATCCCAGTGAATATAGTTTTCACGTTTCATAAGCTGTTTTATCCTCCTGATATTCCAGCAGGATTCCGTTCCTGCCGATTCTGATTTTCTGAAATTGCACAAAATCAGAGTTTTGTGCAATTTGTTCCGATACAATCGCGAACGGATACGCATTCGGAAGTTTCTGACCCGACAGAATTTCCTGATAAGATGCTGTTTCGTCCGCAATTTCGGGTTCTGTCTGAATGGTCAGCACCGGAACGGATTCCCAGAGTTTGCAGGCGATTTCACGGACAATCTGCATTTTCTCCGGAATACAGACGTTCCCGAAGAAAAATTCGCCGGAAAACAATTCCGATTCCGGAATGATGATTACAAATGTAAATTCTTCCCTGACGGGATACCGATTCAGCCAGAAACCGCGTACTTCTGAAAAATCATCCGAAGAAAAAAGCATCTGCTGATAATCATGACTGACATGTTCCGCATCTCCGAGACGGAAATCCTGTTCTAATTTTTTCTGATTCCATGCAAGAATCTTCTGCAAATCTTCTCGTTCGGAATGCCAGTAACCGCTTTTGAAAGGCAGTCCGGCATGTTCGAGCGCATTATGAAAATTCTGCATAAAACCGGCAGAAATTTCTTTTCTGGAAAATTCCAGCGATAAGGAAAAATAAGCCGGCATCTATCAGAAACCTTCGGTATCGGGCACATCCGGCACACCTGCGGAAACCGGAACAGGAACATCCGGCACATCCGGAACGTCAGGCACATCAGGGACATCCGGAACGGCCGGAATATCCGGTGTTTCGGGAACATCCGGAGTTTCCGGAGCAGATTCCTGCGATTTGGTTTCGGTTTCCTTGAGAATATCCAGCACTTCGGAATGTCTGATTTCCTTCGGAGCTTCGGGAGCTTTGAGAGCATCGGGCACTTCGGGGGCGAGCATATCTTCGGGCATTTCCGGAAGGGCAAGTTCCTCGATGACTTCCGGCGGAAGTTCCAGATACATTTCTTCTTCGGTGAGTGCGCCCTCGATTTTGAGCTGTTTGGTAGGAATGCGTTTCAGCGGTGCATAGATGAACTGTTTGCAGGATTGATTTTCTTCCATAAGTCCCTGTTTTTCACAGAGGATTCTGCCCCCGTCCTTAGTGCGCTTTCCGAACTGACAATAACCGCATGACGGAGCAATATTCCTGTCAAAATAGTACGTCTTTTTCTTGAAAATATCGAATAAACTCATAAAAATTCACCTCATTGTTAAATTCTATTCACAGTCGGGACACGATTATTTAATTATAGTATAACATATTTTCAGATATTTGTCTAGTAGTTTGCGCAAAAAGAAAATTTTCTTTTTATCATTTTGATAGACTAAAAGCATCATTTTTGTACAATTTTCACAAATATTCTGTTGAATGTTAGTCTAGTTTACGAATAGATTTTTTTTTCGCTTCATGTTATAATATCCTTAAGCGTGTTAGAACTTTGTCAAATCTGTCAAAGCTTTTTCATGCAATTCAAATCAGGAGGTTATTTAAAAATGGCTACAAAAACAACTGTTCCGTTCAAAGGCACTGCTGAACAGGAAGCAAAGCTCCGCGAAGTCATCAATGCACACCGTGATGATGCCGGCGCGCTGATGCCTGTACTCCAGCAGGCGCAGGACATTTACGGCTACCTGCCTATCGAAGTG
>JAFUWP010000448.1 GCA_017483405.1 Oscillospiraceae bacterium
ATCCTGAAGCAATTCCGGTATTATATTCATTGTAGCCGTTTGTGAATTCATAGCCGTTGGCAAGGTCATCCAATGCACTGCTTACGCCAATTTCAGCGGTATCTTTCAAAGTGTTGGTTATGTTGATTTTTCTGTTTTCTTCCAGATATACATTATTGAGATACTCATTTTTTCCGTTGCAGCGATTATCTTTAATCACCGGAGAACCGGAAATATTGAATGTGCCGAGTACATAAACGCCGCCGCCTTTTTCGGCTGCATTACCGGTGATTGTACCGCCGGTCATATTGAAGACTGCTCCTTCTGCAACATAGACACCGCCGCCGAGAAGTTCTGCATCAATCACTAAATCTTCACCGCCGAAACCTGCAACAGGTTCAAATGCAGATAATTCATCAGTAGCCGCATTGCCGGTGATTGTGCCGCCGTTCATGGTGAATTCAGCACCTTCAGCGACATACACACCGCCGCCGGATGTGCTCTTTCCGCCGGTAATAACACCGTCACCGTTGAGAGTCAGCTGACCGTCTTTTTCAACTCGGATGACACTTCCGCTGGCATCATCGTTTCCGGCATAAGTGATTGTATGATTGTTTAATTCAATTGTTACGTTACCGGTAATCGTAATCGGTGCAGTGACGGTAATATTATCCGTCAGCGTAACTGTTCCTGTTCCGATTGCAGTCAGCAGGCTGCTGCTGTCGGAAACATCCATTGCTGATACGGGAACAGATGCAATCCCAGAAACTGCTGTGCAGCATGTCAGACAAGACAGCAATGCAATTGCTTTCATGTGCAGATTACCATGTTTTTTTGAATGTTTTAACATAATGCATCTCCTTTCCTGCCGTATGCTTTAAGAATTATCGTCATCAGTCTTCTGAACAACTGTTACATCCATTGCATCAGATGTAGCTGTTTCCATGCTGCTGTAGGTCAGACTGAGTGGTTCGCTGTAGATTTTTTCGCCGTTTACCGTGATATAGCTAATCATGTAATAGCGCATGTCCTCATCAGAGGGAACAAGATTCAGTGTCCAGTCACCGTCTGCATTATCAAGAACTGTTACTTCATGAACTTTCACAATCGTATCATCTGCATTTTCATCCGTCAGGAGTGTAAGCAGGTCAGCATCAGGATTTTCCAGCTGATTGCTTGTGAGTTCTGCGCCGAGAAGTTTGTTATTGGTATAAATGAATCCTGCGGCACTGACTTCATCGCCAGCGGTGATACTGCGTGTTGCAGTCAGTGACATTACCTTTTTTCCGGCATAAGTAACGGGCTTTACAGATGTGAAGGAAACTACAGATTTCTGAGCAGCAGCGGTATCTTCATACACGGCATAGGCATCAGCGTCGGCATTCAGAGCCAGTGTGAAATCAGGCTTTGTGCTTGCCAGAACTTTATCACCATTAGGCGTTTCGATTTCCCATCCGGCGAATTCTTTGCCTTCAACAGCGGGAGCGGTTAAAGTAACCTCATTCCCGATACTATATTCATCAGAAAGTTCAACGGAGGCTTCGCCATTGATATAGACATTCAGTGCGGATGTCAGTGCAAATACCACGGGAGCTGGAGTATTAGCTTGTATCTCATTGAGCTTGTCCATAGCCTGCTGGAATTTTTCCGGACTGTATTCCGGAATGTCAACCGCGGCGGCGGCCATGCCGCCGGTCAGCAGAATACTGCCGGCGAGGAAGGGAGCCGCAAAGCGCATCAGTTTTTTATTCATATTCAATCCTCTCTTTCATATCAGAGTTTCATAACTGCATTTTTATTCTTCTGTCTGACCGGTCTTCTTGCAAATTTCTTCCCAGTAGCTTACGGCTTTAGGTGTTGTCATTGTAGTATGTTCAACACCATCCGCATCTCTGTAGGTCAGATAACCAAGCACGTACTCATAGCCGGTTATGAAATCGATGTCTTCTGCCTTTACATTAAGGCGGAGTTTGTAAGCATCCAGCTTTCCGGCCTGTACCGTCTTGGCATCTATATCTTTGGGTTTGTATGTCTGTACATTCACGGTCTTATCAGGGCATTGTTTTAAAACAGGAGTATTGTTCCAAAGTGCATCCTGAACTTCTTTTAATGGGTTAACATTCTTGCTGAGTTCTTCATCGCCGAACTGCTTGTAGAGAATAGAAAGCATGTTGAGTTTGGTATCCAGCAAATTACCGCCTTCCAGTACTCGCCGCTTGTAAGTTTGCGTAGTTGTCTTACTTGACGAGGTAAGCCCATTAATAAAGCTCTTTACCGCGCCGCCCTTGCCGGTGGTACTGCCGAAGACTTGCGATGTGGTAGTAACTGTTTTCTGGACTTCTTCCATGTAGTATGCGCCAATTTCTTTATTATCTGCATAGCGAAGACCAGAATCTACATACTCGCAACCTTC
>JAFUWP010000449.1 GCA_017483405.1 Oscillospiraceae bacterium
ATCAGATTTTCCGGAATGCTGTTCAGCCATGCGAACGGAAATGCATATCTGACAGCGAGATACGCACTGATGATGACTGCCAGCATCAGACCGCCGGCACGGAACGCAATCGCGCTCCGGAGTTCTGCAATATCGGAGCGGATGTCGGCAGTATTTTCGAGTTTCATCATATCGGAAATCTGCTGACGGCGGCGGGTTTCTTCGGCGGCTTCTTCGGGAGTCCGCCGGATAGTGACATCAAGGGAATCGGCTGAGAGTGCGCCTCTGTCGGAGGCACTGAGATTCATACTGGTTCGCTGGGCTCTGGGAGCAGGCTTGACATCCACGGGCTTGATGGGTTCTTGCTGAGGAACGGCGACAGGGATAATATCACGCAAATCGAGCTGAAGGGTTTCCGATGCCATGGCAGTGACATCATCCTGACGGGAAAAACGCTTGCGTTTTTTATATTTTTTAGCATCATGAATCTGCGTATAGGCATATTCACCGTCCGGACGTTCTTTTTCGTAAGTATAATTCTCATCGGAAGTCCGATTTTTTTTCTGATTTTTTCTGTTTTTCTCGGCTTCTCTGGCTCTGGTGGAATCGCTCATTCTGCGGATTTTCGGAGTACTGTCATAAACGGGTTCAGGTTCTTTTTTTTCCTGTTTCTGTCCCGATGCACTCACTTCTCTGGCAGGTGTGCCGGATTCGATGAATGAAACAGTTGTCCGGCTGGATTCCAAATCTTTGCGCGGTGTGCCGGAAGGTTTCCGGAAAGCGGATTGTTCTGTTGTTTCGGTATGCTCTCTTTCTTTTTTCATGTAGGGGAATCTCCTATCTGTTGTTAGTTCTCTGTCTTACGATTTCATACATAAAAATACCGGCGGCAACGGAGGCGTTCAGAGAAGTAATTTTCCCCATCATAGGGAGTTTGACGAGAAAATCGCATTTTTCCCGAATCAGGCGGCTCATGCCGAACCCTTCCGAACCGATGACCAGTGCAACAGCACCATCAAAGGAAGTCTGTGTATATAATTCGCCGTTCATATCCGTGCCGTAAATCCAGACACCATTTTCCTTAAGCTTATCAATAGCAGAGGCCAGATTGGAAACTCTTGCAACAGGCAGCCAGCTTGCCGCGCCTGCGGATGTTTTATATACCGTAGGGGTCAGCATAGCACTCCGTCGCTTAGGGATGATAACGCCATCCGCGCCGGCAGTTTCCGCTGTCCGGATGATTGCTCCCAGATTGTGAGGGTCTTCGATTTCATCGCAGATAATCAGAAAAGGCTTTGTGCCTTTCTTTTCCGAAACGGCAAGCAAATCTTCCAGAGTGACGTAAGACGCACACGCACCGAAGGCGATAACACCTTGATGCACACCGCCTTCGGCAAGCTGAGATAATTTCTGTTCATTGACAGTTTTGATGACCGCACCGGTCTGTGCGGCGAGTTCGCGGATTTCTTTGAGACTGCCGCCGTTTCCGCTGAGGTAAACAGTATCAATCGGCTGGCCGCTGCGAAGGGCCTCGCGGACGGGATTCCGGCCGATAATCATATTTTCTTTTTCAGGCATAAAATTCACCTTTCTGTAGACTGATGTTTGGTTTTATTAATATTATAGCATGTGCGCAGAAAAATTACAAGTATTTTTTGCGGTTCTGAGAAAAAATTTTGTCATTTCACGAATAAAAATGCATCCATATCCAGCATCCGGCGGCAGAGACTGCCATTCCGGTGAAAAACAGCATCCAGCCGGAGAAGATTTTTTTCTTCTGAGGGAGGGGAGGGAAATAATCCAGTGTTTCCATCTGCGCGGCATGGGGAGGGACATCCTTCACATCCGGTTTGAGATACAGGACAGCTCTCTCGAAATAAGCACTGTCCGGATGATTGATTTCAATAACTTTCTTATTCACGCCTTTAATCATAATACACTGCACCTTGCCTTTCTGTAGCCTGATAGTGAAAGCATGGGCAGATGCAGAAAAATTATACAGGATATAGCAGAAAAAAGCCGGTAAAAAATTACCAGCTTTTTTGATTTTGTTTTTTAGATGCCAAATCTGTCAGGATGCATTATCATATCCTCTTGCACGCCCTAGCAGGGAATTTTCTGCATCGTTTCCGGTTAACCATGAAGAATATGTTACAGTAGGACGTTCGGCAGGGAGGGTGATTCTTCCAGTAGAATAATAACCTACATAAGGTGTTGTTGTCTGGTCGGCGGCGATGCAAGACTTTACGATATAATTATTTACACAGATAGCCCAGCATTTTGTTTCTGCATCCGAAACGGTGTTATTGACAGTAGTAACAATATTTGTAACAGCAGACTGTAGAGTAGAACTAGAACCAGCAATATTGAGATTTCCAGAAGATTTACTTAATGAAGTTGCATCAATGGAATAAATTTCAATTCCACTTGGGGAATAGGTAATCATATAATACCCACTCAAATGACTTTGTTTAGAAGACGAATAATCTTTTAAAGGATTTTCAGGATTTGCACGGTCGAAAGCAATATATTTCTGCACTTCGGTCTGTGCGGCATTATAAATCATTTTCGCCTCTGCATTAGCGGCTTTTA
The DNA here is from genome assembly GCA_017483405.1 of Oscillospiraceae bacterium. Classification (GTDB taxonomy): domain Bacteria; phylum Bacillota; class Clostridia; order Oscillospirales; family Ruminococcaceae; genus UBA3855. The sequence continues at coordinate 2,572 of JAFUWP010000449.1, forward strand.
CGCGCGATTTCCAATAATAATTAGACATTGCAGGCGCGAACACACCCAGAAGCGCACCGATAATAGCGATTACAACAACCATTTCTATGAGAGTAAAACCCTTTACTCTGCGGTTTGACGTTTTCATGGCAACACACCCTTTTCTCTGAAAATATTTTTTATTTCATATTCCGTTCATGAATTTATAAATTAATTATAACATTTATGATGAAAAAAGTCAACCGGTTCGGCAGTTTTTTTCGGCCGCATTATTGACAAAAATCATTGTGGGTTTTTGTTCATATTTTAGGGAAATCCGTTCCGGACGGAAACAGATACTTATTTCATGATATATTATAGCACAAAGTTCATAAATTGTC
>JAFUWP010000450.1 GCA_017483405.1 Oscillospiraceae bacterium
GCGCCGAACTGGATGCTATCCGGCAGAATCCCGTGTTGCAGTCCGTGCAGGAAGATACTCTTGTGCAGAATCTTACTGAATGCCGAACCAGAATACAAAATCTCGAAAACAGCCTGACTCATGCCCGTCAGATATGCCAGAAACAGGAGAATTTATGCGCCGGACTTTCCGCCGGTCTGGAACAGCTCCGCAACGATGCCGAACTTCTCATACAGAAAATTCACGCGCAGGAAACTGCTTTTCAGGAGGCTCTTGCCCAGAACGGCTTTCCCGATGAAAATGCCTATCACAGTGCCGTGCTGGAAAATCACATCATTACCCGTCTAGAATCCGAAGTGCAGAATTCCCGTGCAGAATATGTTTCCCTTCGGGATGCCGTACAGGAACTCAAAGAAAAAACAGCCGGTAAACAGCCCGTTCAGCTGGAGAATTTGCATCAGGCGCGTGACCGCAAAGAACAGGAATTTCAGCAGACAGAAGAAACACTCCGCGAACTGGATAAGCATCAGCATCAGAATCGCCGGACAGAAACTGCCCTTCGGGAGTGTCTGCATCAGATGGAAGATATTCGGGAAGACTGGATGCTTTATTCTGATTTATACAGAACAGTCAGCGGTCAGAAAGGGAGCGGACAGGCGAAATTACAGCTGGAAACCTACGTTCAGCAGTATTATTTCCGGCGCGTGGTGAATCGTGCAAATCAGAGGCTTTCTATGCTGACAGGGGATAAATTTGTGCTCCGATGCGGTGAAACGGCCTCGAATCTGCGTTCACAGTCGGGGCTTGGTCTGGAAGTGCTCGATAACAGCACCGGACAATGGCGAGAAGTTTCAACACTTTCCGGAGGGGAATCTTTTCTGACTTCGTTATCGCTTGCGCTGGGGCTTTCCGATACCGTGCAGGAATCCAGCGGAGGTATGGAGCTGGATGCTATGTTTATTGATGAAGGTTTCGGCACACTTGATGAACAGTCACTTCATCAGGCGGTTGCACTTCTCGGAAAGCTGGCGGATGGTCAGCGGCTTATCGGTGTGATTTCTCATGTCGAAATGCTAAAAAACCGCATTGATTCGCAGATTCAGGTAGTAAAAGAATCTGACGGCAGTCGGATTATTTCTGAATAAAACAGTTCTTTTCCGGACGGAAATTCTGTCCGGAAAAATTTTTTCAGATTTTTTTGAAAAAACACTTGACAAATCTCTGATAATGTGCTATAATAACTATTGTTGTGAGGCTGATGTGGCACAGGTGGTAGCGCAACGCCTTGGTAAGGCGTAGGTCACCGGTTCAAATCCGGTCATCAGCTCCAACTAATATTGGAAAACAGGCATTTCTGAGAAATCAGAGATGCCTGTTTTGTGTAATCGGGGGATAATGAATCAGCAGAACAGCCCTCCGAAAATTCCGGAGAGCTGTTCTTATCAAGAGAAATTAAGAGAAATTTGTAATCAGACCAACGATGTATTTCATAACAGTAAGAGCTTCATCAGAATCGGGTTTGTTGTTCTGGTTGAAGTCGATGTTCTTGATTCCCTGTTCGGAAAGAAGTTCTTTTCCGAGAATGGCTTTGTTGATGGTGATAACATCGAGAATATTAATTTCACCGTTTTCGTCAGCATCGCCGAGCATTCCGGAAACAGGAGCATCGGATTCGGTTTCTGTTTCAGATTCAGATTCAAAGGGGAGTTCTTCACTGTTGTCGTATTCATAGACGAGCTTGATGGTGTTGTAAGTTACTGTAATATCAGAACCGTCAGATTCCTTTTCGGAATATGTCCACCAGTTGCCCTGAAATTCTGCATAGTCATCCAGTGTAGTGCCTTTGACATCAGTGCCTTTTTCATCAATTACGATGGTAAATTTATCATCGAATTTGATGATGCTGTCTTCTGTGCCAAGTCCGAAACTGGTTGCTTTACTGCCCCATACAGGAGTGGTTTCGCCTTCGGGAACGACTTTATTGAAGCAGAGTCCGCCGCCGCCGCCGCCGTAGGATGAACCTTCGCTGGAAGTCGCTGTCGAATTGATAACGATTTCTTTCAGATGTTCCTTATCGCCGAGAGGAATCATCGGATAGCCATTCTGAGAAAGTTTCAAATCAGCATAGTTATAAACAGTTTCTTTGACTGTAATATCGGGTTCTTCGGTAATTTCGGCATCAGTAGCCTTGTCGCTGATGACAATCTGTGCCACGGAGAGAGCCGGAAGGGTAACAGTCAGGGTACTGTTTTCAATATCGTTCTGTACATCGATAATTTTAATATCGCTGGAATCCTGCGTGATGGCATAGACAACTGCACTCTGATAATTCTTATCAGAACCGGTCAGACTGATAACGGCATTTTCTTCGGAAGATGCATCTTTATTGGAGAGGGTCATTGTGATGACGGAATCATCTTCGCCGTTGATGGATGCAAATGCGGCGGCTTTGGAGAGGTCTGCTGTTTCGGCAGATACCAGTGTATCACCGAAGGAACTGCCCTTTCCGTCATAGTTGGTATACAGATTGATAGCGGATTCTACATAAGGGCATTCCGGAAGTGTGCCCCAGTAGGTTGCGAAATAAACTTCATTCAGAGCGAATGCACCGAGGGCTTCGGCTTCTGCGATGCCGGTGATAACGGATTTTCCGGTATTTTTCTCGTTGGCGATATTGCCGAGATTATATTCAGAAACCGCAAGCTTTGTACCAGGGTAATATTTATCAATAGATTCCTGCATTCTGGTCAGGAACGGGAAATATCCGCCGGCCCACGGCTGTAACCAGCTGTTTTCCTGATATTCGGGGTCATAGAGGCTTCTTGCGGCCTGTAAGATGCCTTCATCAGTTGAAACATCCTGTGCATAATAGTGAACATCGAAAACATCAATCAGACGTTTGCCGTATTCAGTTTCAGCCTGTTTCATCTGGTCGAGATAGTAATCCATATACCAGTTATAATTGCTCTTGACGGCCTGCCACTGGGGGTCGGTAAAGCCGTTTCCGGTTTCGCCAATCTGCATACAGGGGAGCATACCCCAGAAAGCAGGGCCATACACTTCGGCTTTCGGGTCGATGGTCTTGACAACATTTGCCAGCTCGATAGATTTGGAAACAAGTTCTTCATTAGTGACTTCTTCGGAATGCATACGGGGGTGGGTATCATTCCAGAGAACAGGTTCGTTATCGAGGCTGTATGCCTGAATGCCTTCTGCGGTAGAGGCATCACCGAGCGTTTTCACCAGATAATTGACATATTCATCCATATAGACAACATTATCGGTGGTATCGGGTTCGAGGGAGAGTTCGCCGTCTTTCTGGAATTTGACTTCATTCCAGCGTGCGGAGGGAGCGGCTTCTTCTTCGGAAACTTCGCCGTTCTTATCAGCGGAGACATAACCGGCCATCTGGAGGGTAGTCATCTTATAGGGGATGCCGTACTTGTTGACGTTCTTGGAAAGATTTCTTGCGGCATAGCCTGCGCCATCGGAAATATCACCGATATTGGTATCGGAACTGTGTTTCCAGTCCGCGCCGGCATTAGACCAGTTTGTTTCCCAGTTATATCCGGTATAGCGGTTGCCGCCCTGACGGACTGCATTGACTTTGACATTTTCGAGATTTGCGCCGTTGCCGTATTCGTTCACGCCGTAGATGTAAGGGCTGATAGCCTTCCGGTTTGCGGAAGTATCTACAGTAACAGTCATCTGATAGGCATCAGCCGCGCCGGATGTGAGGTTCAGGCTGGAGGCCGGTGCTGTCAGGAGCAGGCCGGCGAGTGCGGCGGCAAATACGCGGTTTGTTTTCTTCATGATAGAAATTCCTCCTTAAATGTGTAAATAGAAATTATTTATTTTTATCTTTATCTGAATCGGGACGGAATGCCCCTTTTTTCCATATATCAATATCTGGTTCGCAGTTGGCGATGAAATTAATCAGTGCTTCGGATAATACCAGAATGGTTGTTAATGGCACGGAATGCACATAACCATAAGTATTATGAATCGTTCCGCCGAAATCGGCTTTCAGCTCCCAGATAATGCCCAGATGAATACAATCCGTAACAATCCGGCGGATTTCCTTTTCCGGAATCTGCAAATGTCTGGAAAAACTCTCCATCGTGAGGATGTAATCTCTCGGCAGGCTTTCCGCGAAGGTGATAAGTTTCAGAGCATTTTCATCAGAAAGCAGGCGGAACAAATCCAGCATTCTTTCTGAAATCTTCGCATAGCTCCCGACACCCTTTTCCGGAATCTTCACGAAGGTGAAGAACTGCATATCCGGATTCAGGCGCATCAGGCCGAGTGCGGAATCTGCCCGAAGATGTGCATAAATGACTCTCGGCGGATTCTCCGGAAAACGCACCTGATGCGGCTGGATATTCCTGTCATAAGCACAAAGGAATCTGTAGAACAATTCAACTGCCTGTTCCGTGCGTTCGGATTCTTCAAGTTTTGAGAGTTTTTTCATATACTCCTGCAAATAATCGGGTTCGGGTTCTACGTCTTTCAGGCCAAACAGAATATCGAGCGAAACGCCCAGAATCTGCGAAATCTTCGGGAGAAGTGTGCCGTCAGGAAACGAACCGTTTTCCCATTTTGAAACCGCTTGAGGGGTAACATTCAACTGCACCGCGAGTTCTTCCTGTTTGAATCCTGCACGTTTCCGATAGTACGCAAGCCGTGAAGAAAATGTAGTTTGTTTCATGTGTCCCCCCCTGAATCAATTCTGATATCTGTTTGTCTGGTTTTATTATAGCACATTTCCGGTTGAGTTGCAAGCGAATCAAAGTGTAATAAATCAACTGTAAGTTTCGCAAACGATTAAAATCAACTGAAATTAGAGAGTATATCCGGACAGCCGGAAAATATTCCGTGTTAGCGTATCTTATTAATAAGGATGAGCCGGCGCGGAAATCCGGAAGAAAAATCCGGCAGAATTTTAAATAATATCGCTCCTGAAAAAATATTCATTTTTATGCAAATCTGACAAAATCACGAAAAATTCTGAAATTATCAGAAAAAATTGAAAAAAACACTTGCATTTTTCTGAAAAGCGTGTTACAATAACAATACCGCATGTGAAAGACAGTTGTCTTTCAGGCGCGGAATATTTTTTAAACAGGAGGTTCTTAACAATGGCGTTAAAGAATCAGTATTTAGTAGATTTACTGGA
>JAFUWP010000039.1 GCA_017483405.1 Oscillospiraceae bacterium
GCATAAGTTCTGAATTCTGCACCGGATGGATTTCAGAATTTATCAAATCAGTCCGGACAGCAAAAAGCCTCTCTTTTGACGGAGAGGCTTTTTTTGATTTGCATCAATCAAAATTCTGAATCAGGCCGACAATACGTTTCATAATCATGAGGGTATCTGCTGAGTCGGGGATTCCATTGTGATTGACATCGGCCGCTTTCTGCTGTGCAGAAGAAATGTCTTCCTTGCCGAGCAGAGCCTTATTCAGGAAAACAACGTCTAAGATGTTGATTTCGCCGCTTTCATCCACATCACCGAGCGTATAATTATCAGCAGGAGCAGAGCTTTCAGAAGGAACTTCCGAACTGGCTTCTGTTGCTTTTTCGGTAGTTTCTTCAGTTGTTTTTTCTGTAGGAACGGTTTCAATCTGAACGGGGTCAGTCTTTCCGCCGGCATCGAGATTGCTCGACAGGCCGGATGCGTAGAATTCAGCTACAGTCAGGCCGGAATCACCAAGCTTGTGCGCATGGTCAAGGCCGATGTAAGTGCCGTCAGTTGTCTGCCAGAGAGACGGTTCAAACAGACCGTATTTATCCTCATCCCAAGTCGTGAAGTCATAACCGAGCAGACCGCCGGTATCACCGGAGTTCGGATTCAAGCACCAGAATGTGTGATTGATATGATTATCAATCATGTAATCACGGAGCAGAGTCATCCATTTTTCGTTCTTGCCGCCGTCCATGTGGCCGCCCCATTCACCGATGAGCAGAGGCGCAATATCCTTATCATTGATATATGCCCACGTATCATACCAGTAATCATCGAGCAGAGTCTGTGTTGTGAAATCCTTATTGAACCATGTCTGCTCGTAAACAGAAGGGCCGTAGTCATGCGGAGAATAGACAATCTGAGCGTTTTTCTTGGCATCGCCGAAATCAATCGGATAATCCTTCACACCGCGCAGATTTCCGCCCCACCATGCGCCGTACCACGGAGAAACTTCCGCAGAGGCCTGCCATATATCAGCAGTATCGTAAGTTGCGCCTTTTTCGGTTTTCGGATATTGTTCCACACCTTCGATGAGAATCAGTGCATTCGGATTGACATTCAGAATCGAATTGCCGCATTCAGTAGCCGCATAAACCCAGTTATTCTCGACTTTGGAATCATCCCATCTTGCGATGCCATCCGGACAGGTTGTGCCGGAATAGCCGCGTTTTCCGTGCGGTTCGTTCTTGAGGTCGTATGCTAAGATAGTATCATCATTGGCATAGCGTTCGGCGAGCCATGTGATGGAGTCAATCCATTCCTGATAGGTTACTTCGTGGCCGCCTTCGGTGATGGCCATTGTATCAGCGGCTTCACATTCCGGATTGTAATACCAAAGATTATAGTTATGACCGGAGTTATGAGCAGTCGGGCTGTGAACATCAATTAAGACTTTCAGACCGTACTGTTTCATTTTTTTCATCATGGTATCGAAAATATCAAGCGAATTCTTGAGGGTCTTGCCATCGGATTCCACGAAATCCTTGTTGATATTTCCGTAAGTACCGGCCTTTGTGACAGTACCATCCTCGCCGACAACATCCTGCGGCGGTTCGTAGCTTGCCTGCACACTCTGTACGGAATTCGGTTCGCCGTTCATCCATGAACACAGTAATTCTGTCGAAATCGGCATACGGATGATGTTAATCCCGTGATTGGCAACACTTTGCAGAAATGCATCACAATCGGCGGCATACATGCCATGTGCGCAGTTTTCGGAGCAGTTGAATCCGAACCAGTTCGCACCGGTAAGCCAGACTTCATTTCCGTCCTTATCGTAGAGACGGCTGCCGACAGCATGAAGCCAGTCATCATTGTTATCATCGACAGCGTTCGCCGGAACAAAGCCGGAAACTGTCATACCGGCACAGAGCACGAGCGCAGATATGCCTGCGGCCAGTTTTTTAAAAATTTGCATAAAAATTACCTCCTCTGATTTTTCGTGCAATAGATGCTATTCTTATTTTAACTTATTTTTTACAGTTTGTCAATATTTTATCGAAAAAATCATATTTTTTCAGAACAAAAACAGACATCACCGCCAGACAGCAGGCCGGTACTGCACTCGGAGAACTATGCGCTGAAATCTGCATTTCCGAAAGAAATACCGGAACACTCTCCGGAAACAGAAATTTCATACTCACCATACAAAGCAATCCGGAACTGACCGCCGTCAGGATTCTGCAAAGCCAGAACCTCCCCCAGCGAAGATGATTCTCACTGACGGCCACAATCTGACAGTGCACACACAGCCCTCCGAACGAAAGCAATCCGACTGCCATCGGCAGACTCCCTCCGGATTTCATATAATCAGATAACCGGCTGATTTCCAGAATGCTCCCGATAACAGCCGGAATTCTGCCCGTTATCCCTTCCAGAATCCCTTCAAACGCGCCGAATGCCAGAATCATACCGCAGATTTTCAGCATTGCAGAAGCGGCATTTTCCACGCTCTCGGTCAGCAGAACGGCAAACGGCTTTCCCTCCGGATTTCCATCAGATACCAGATTCATCCGGCGAAGGAATATCCCTGCTGTCAGAAGGTTCGGCAGACTCAGCATCATCCAAAGCAGTAAGGCCGTCCGGATATTCCCTCCGACAGTCGCAAACAGAAATCCGAATCCGCATCCGAAACACGAATACAGCAGTTTTTCTTCCTGTTCTGCCGAAATTCTCCCCTCCTGATACATGCTGTGCAGAAGCTGTGCTCCCACCGGATAACCGCCCATCTGCGAAAATATCACAATCATCCATAAAACAGCATGATTTCCGCCGAGCCTCCGGAACGGCTTCGCCAGCCCTTCCAGAAAACCCGATTTCACACCGAATGAGGCCAGTATCGAAAATAAATATAATGACGGCAGAATCACCGTAATACACCGTTCTCCGGCATTCAGAATCCCCTGCCCTGCCTGCTGATGAAAATATACCGCACCGGCAAAGAGCATCAGCATTCCGGAAATCAGCAGTATCTGATAAGATTTCAGACTGTGCATAATCATCACCCGTAAAGCCTATGCCGGATTCTGAACTGATATTCGCATATCCGGCCGGATTCCCTCATAGACTGCAACAGGGAGTTGATTGTTTTGCCGAAAAAATTAAAATCTGCCGTGAATGGCTGGGTCTATCTGGATACGTATCTGCATCTGCATGGCAACCGCCGGCTGAGAGTCGAAAACTGCCGGCGGATTCTGGAATATAACGAAGTGCTCGTCCGCCTCCAGACTTTCGATATGACTGTAGAAATCTGGGGTACGGGTCTGCGCGTGTTCGATTACAGTGACAGCAGTGTGATTGTCACCGGAAAAATATCTTCTGTAAATCTGACGGAAAAGAGTTGATATATTATGCAGATTCGGGAATTCTGTGATATTCAGGCGGAGGGCAGAAGTCCTTATCCGTTTATCAATGCCATCCGCCGGAGTCCGGTTTCCTGCGGAAATCAGTACTGCAAAGGCCGGATATTCTGTTTCCGGATTGCGCGGAAAGACCTTCCGGAGATTCAGCATCTTGCGGAAATTTATCATATCAAGCTGACTGTTTCCTATCCGGAATCGCTCATCGGCAGATGTAAAAAATACAAATTCCGGATAGGCATTCCGCTGGGGATTCTGCTGAGTGTGCTGGTGATTTTCTATTACTCGAATACCGTTTCGGTGATTGAAATTCAGGGTACGGAACTTGTGAAAAATTCCGTGATTCTGTCACTTCTGGAAGAAGAAGGCGTTTCGCAGGGGACATGGATAACGGACATCGACATGAATCACTGTGAAACCGTACTTCGGGTGAAAATTCCGGAAGTGGCATGGGCAGGCATCCGGAGTGACGGAAACCGCCTTGTCGTGCAGGTCACGGAGGAAAAAGCCCATATCCCGATGGTTCACGAACGGACACCATGCAATATTATTTCCAGATATAACGCGCAGATTACGGATGTGCGCGTTTACAGCGGACAGCTTCTGCGCCTTATCGGGGATGGCGTTTCCGCCGGAGAGGTCATTGTCAGCGGTGTGATTTCGGATGATGCCGGACATGTCAGCTATCGCCACGCGCTGGGGAGTATTACAGGCATCTACACGCAGAAAGCCGAACTGACTGCATATTTCACCGATACCCGTACCGAACAGACCGGCCGGCGCATCACACAGAAATGGTTTCAGCTATTCAACTTAAAAATCCCTCTGGGACTGCGCAGACCGGATTATACTGAATTTTCACAAAAAGAATTCTACACGCCGTTCTGTTTTTCCGGACATACACTTCCGGCAGGGATATTCCGGCGCACCACTTCTGAAAAACGGACTTCCGTCACAGAACATTCCGAAGATGAAACCCTTCTCGCCCTGAATGCCGATATTGTCCGCTAGGAAAAAAATTTTCTTTCTTATGCAGTAGAAATTCTGGACTGTCAGAAAGAATATCTCCGGACGGAAACCGGCATCACCTGCCGGCTGACCTACACGCTCAAAGGCGAAATCGGCATGACTTCGGATTTCTTCGTCAAATAAAAAACAGGACAGCCGGAGCTGTCCTGTTTATTCATGCAGTATTTCTGAATTACTTCTTGAGAGGCATATCGGCCTGAGTATAAATCTGAACGATAAGCTTCATGATATTCAGAGCATCGGTAGAATCCGGCTTGCCGCTCTGGTCAACGTCAGCATTCTTTTCGCCCTGAGCAGACAGAGTTTCTTTGCCGAGAATAGCCTTGTTGAGAGTGATAACGTCCAGAATATCTACTTCGCCGGAGCAGTCAACATCGCCCCAGAGAATATCAGTGGAAGGAGTCTCGCCGTTCGGGCCTTCGTCTTCCATGAAGGAAGATACCCATACAAGAGGAGCATTCCAGTTGATGGTGATTTCGTTTACAGACCAAGCATCGTTCTGGTCATAGTAGCACTTCTGCGGAGCGAGTTCACCAATCTTGTAGCCAGCACCCTGAATCATCGGGTCGTTCATTGCAGAGTTAGGACCACCAGAGAGGCATCCGGACGGAGCCCAAGGCCAGCCAGCCTTCATCTGCGGGCACCAGTATCTGTGGTGAGGATAGTTTGTAGTTTCAGAGCCCCAGCCGGTAACGTAGGAATTTTCCATAGCGTTTCTGCCGAGGATGTAGTCAAATGCAGAAGATACACCGTTCAGGTAAGAAGTTTCGCCGGACAGGTCATAAGCAATACCCAGAACGATAGCATTGTTTGCTACCATGGAGTTAGAGCCCCAGCCGTAGCCGCCCTTAACGTCAACAGTCTTTTCAGATGCGGTATCACCGTCAAATACTGTGATAGTTGCGGATACGTCCTGACCTTCGTAGTCTGTACCGTAGCCGGACTTCTTTTCTACATCGAGATAGTAGTCAGCAGCAGCCTGAACAGCTTCAGAAGACTTCTTGATTTCAGCAGCATCAGCATTTGCATTGTTCTTCTGAACAGCATAGGACATTGTGCCCAGAGCTTCCAGAGTACCCCAAGTAAATGCTGTCGGGTCGCCCTTGTTTTCACCGCCGAATACATGAGTCGGAACTGTGAAAGCATCCTTATAAGCTCTCATATCTGTGCCGTATTCTGCACCGCCTGTTGTCAGGAACAGTTCAGTAGAAGCCCAGTAGAATTCATCGGATACCTGAGTATCACCGTAAGGTCCGCCGCCCTTGTTCTGTTCCAGAGGTGCGAACATGTCATCCTTGGTGTAGTCGCCGTCAACATCAGCATAAATATCTTTATACTTGCCAACGAAAGCAGTCTTTGCAGCCTTGTAAGCCTTTTCAGCAGCAGCAATATATTCATTTGCCTTAGCTTCGTTATAGGGCTTGAGCAGACGAGCCAGCTGTGCCCAAGATGCAGCAGCATTCAGAGTAGCGGCATAAGTAGCAGGCTTAACGATACGCTTCGGATTGGTGGTTTCTTCCTTAACGCCTTCTTCAACATAAGGCATAACGCCCAGACCAGTCCACTTGTAGTCGTGAATCTTGTGGTAAACCATACCGTCATCACGCTGCATAGTTTCAAAGAAGTCAGCTTCCCACATCATTTCGTCAAGGATGTCAGGAATGCCGTTGCCGGTTTCCGGAATCTTAACTGTGCCAGAACCATCAGCCCACTTGTCAGCCTTGCCGGCATAGAGAGCGCGTTCGTAAGTGTTGCCGAGTGTCCACATGGAAACACCGCCGTTTACAACGTACTTACCGAAGTCACCGGCATCGTACCAGCCGCCGGTCACATCCACTGTGCCGTTGTTCTTATAACGCGATACAACCTGGGAGTTCTTCTTCTCGTCTGCGTAGATGAATACCCACTCATTGGTGATGTAGGCAACGTCCGGATCATGACCTGCGTCACGGGCCAGAGCAGAAGCAGAATCGTTCTGACCGGGAGATACGACATAGCTTGCCTCGATCGGGATACCCGAACGGTTCAGATAGTAGTAGTTCATCGCTGCGGGCAGCATATCGTCATACAGAGAC
>JAFUWP010000451.1 GCA_017483405.1 Oscillospiraceae bacterium
CCGTTGCCTACCAGATAAGTTCCTGCCTCATCCTCACCGGATGTTTGTATTGTTCCGGTGAACTTGCCGCTTTCCAGTATTTTCACGATATTTTCAGATAATGCTTTTTTATCTGCTTTTATCCAGCCAGTAGGGGTATTGCTTTCATTCATTGTGACTACAAGCGTGGCTTCAGCAAGACCATATCCGGCACGGACTGCACCGTCACGCAAGCCGAACTTCCGACAGATTTCCATCAGTTCCGCCTGCGTTTTGAATCGTACTGCCTCAGAACCGCTGATGAGTTTTTCCATGCTCTGAAAAGAAATCTTATCCGGATTTCCTTTTTCCTCAATTTCTTTCAGCAGTTTGCCTATCAGTTCATAAGCGAAATTCGGTGCAATCGTGTGTGTAGCTTTATAATCGCTCATTGCATGAATCCATTTTTCGGGATGGCTCTTGAACAGTTCAGGAGACATAAAAACGCTTTGACTTCCGCTGTAAACGGCAGTCAGCAGACCCATCACCAGCCCCATATCATGATGATAAGGCAACCAGCCGACCCATGAGGAATGATTGTTCAATGCAAGTTTTTCTTCAATCTGTCCCAGATTATCCAGCAACGCATGTTCCGTTATCATGACACCTTTCGGCGAACCTGTAGAACCGGAAGTATATTGCAATACGGCAAGTTCTTCCTGCGGTTCTGCGATATAGGGTTCGGCATCCTCTGCCTGTGCGAGATGATATACCGGTATATTGCCGAAACAGCATTCTGCATTTTTTTTCATCTGTTCCGCTTCGCTGTCATTGGTAAGAATGCAGGAAGGCCGACAGCTTTCCGCAACATTGATATATCGTTCCTTATTGCTGTGAGTTCCGAAAATTTCCAGCGGAACAGCCACTGCTCCGGCCATACGGCATCCGAACAGACCGCTGATAAGCTCCATATCCTGCTGATACATCAGAAGACATCTGTCTTCTCGGCGGATGCCGTTTTTTTTCAGCAGTCCTGCAAGTTTTGCGCTTTTCTGATAAACATCATGAAAATTGCAGGACTGTGCTTTACCCTCTTTCGGAATAAAGATATATGCTGTTTTTTCCGGTGTTTTTTCGGCTCGCAGAGCGAGTATCTGTGTCAGTGATTTTATTTCATGACCATAAAGAATCATAATTCCTCCTTCGGGATGTCAGATTTCACCAAATTCCATATCTTCATCATCGGAACTGCTGGCTCTCTGGTCTATCAGTGCGGCGATTGCGCTGAGAGTAGGGTCACTGTACATTTCTTTCAGGGTAAATTCTACATTGAATTCCTGTCTTACCCTTGTGAGCAGATGTGTCGCAAGCAGACTGTCTCCGCCGGAACGGAAAAAGCTCTGTTCGATGCCGACTTCCTCTGTATGAAGAATTTCTTTCCATACAACTGCAAGTTTCTTTTCCGTTTCTGTAGAAGGCGGAGTCAGGTCGGAAAGGTCTTCTGTATTGACGACATTCAGCAGACTCTGACGGTCAGGCTTACCGTTCTGTGTAAGCGGAATGCGGTGTGTGAATACTATCTTTTCAGGAATCATATATTCCGGCAGTTTCTGTCCGAGATAATATCTGAGCGCATTTGCGGTAAGACTTTCATCAGAAGTATATTTTTCCGCTTCCAGCAGAACAAAGATAGAATCTTCATAACAATGCCAGTTCACATGACGGAATCCCTGACGGATATAGTATTCTGCCGCCATATTTGCAGGCATAACAGGATTATATTTTTCAGGACGGTTTTCCTCCGTAAAATGAATAAATCCCTTTTCCATCTGTGCCGCGGAAAGATAGGAAAGCGGCGGAAGTACATTCAAGTCAACAATATACGCTTTGCCTTTGTTTTTCAGCAGTTCACGGATGATGAAAATTCCCTGTTCATAATCAGGATAAGTATGCATATCATTCATATCTATCACAATATCAAAAACATTGCGCAGGTCATCCGGAACGCTTTCTTTGATAACACGATAGCTGTGAGCATTTCCAAGTCTCTGCTTCGCCTGTGATGTGAAGAAAGCAGACTGGTCAATCAATGTGAATTCAATATCGGAATCTGCTGTCTGTTCTATCAGCATCTGAGCGACAATGCCTGTCCGTGCGCCGAGTATCGCAACATGAAGGTTCATTTCTTCTTCATCATACTGCGCGTTGACGCGTTCAGCGATTTCTGTCACACCATCACGGATTCCCTTTTCACGGACGGAAATCATTTCCGGAGAAAGCCATTCATCTTCGAGCATATCGGCAGTTGTTTTCTCGCCTCTCATGACAGCGTTCAGGAGGGCAGTGCTGTTTTTCAATTCATCCGGCACGGCAGGGCATGTCTTTCCGGCAGATTCGATATAACCTTCGCTGATACGGATAAATCCGTAATTTTTCAGAACATTCAGCCAGTAATCATAAACAGTTCTGTTCTGTTCATCGTATTTCAGTCTGCTGAACAGCGTTTCGGAATCTACAGGAAGGGCATCCGCCTGATTGAAACCGAGTATTTCCATCAGTACTGCACACGCGGTTTCGGCCTGACGACTGCAAATTTCGGAAGTATCTGTCGTTTCGCCTGTCTGAACGGGTTCTTCATCGCACTGTTCAACCTGTTCCACAACAACAGATGCCAGAACCTGTTTCGCATTCTTTTGAAGCATCACTGTTCCTGCACCGCTTACTCTTTCATGTGCAATCAGATTTTTAGTAATTTCATCCAGTTCGATGCGATAACCGCCGAATTTTACCTGATTATCCAGTCTGCCAAGAAATTCGATATTTCCGTCAGCCATATATCTGCCTTTATCGCCTGTTCTGTACCAGCGATGGCCGTTATCAGTGATAAAGCGTTCGGCAGTGAGTTCCGGAGAATTTACATAACCTTTTGCCAGTCCGACACCGCCTATCTGAAGTTCACCGGCTTCATCCGCATCAGTAATCAGGCCATTTTCTCCCATAATTCTGTATTCCTGATTTCTGAGAGGCAGTCCGTAGGGCACGGATGTGAAACTGCTGTCGAGTTCTGCACCGACTTCGTAGCAGTTTGACCAGATAGAGGCTTCTGTTGCTCCGCCGAGTGCGATAATTCTTGCAGTTTTATTTTTCTGACGGATTCTGCTTATCAGGGAAGGATATACCCAGTCTCCGGAAAGAAGTATCAGGCGCAGACCGCTGACAACTTCATTTTTATCATCCGCTGAAAGCAACATATCGAACAGCATAGGAACGGAATTCCATACTGTAATTTTCTCCTGTTTCATGAGGGCTTTCCACTGCTGGGCTTCTTTTTTCATGTTTTTATCGCAGATAACAACTTTTCCGCCCACGGAAAGAAGACCGAATACATCATAGACAGAAAGGTCAAAATCAATTTCAGAAACGGCAAAGGCAGTATCCTGACTGGTGACTTCAAATCTTTCATTGATATCACTTATCGTATTGTGTGCGGCAAAATGCTGAATTTCAACACCTTTCGGCTGTCCCGTAGTACCCGATGTGAATATGATATAAGCATCATTTTCGGGGTCTGTATCGGCCGGAACAGTCGGCGATACTGTTTCGGTATTTTCAGGAGTAAGCACTTGCAAACCGAGTTCTTCAAAAAAAGCTCTGTTGGTTTCATCCGTGATGACGCTCTTTACATCAGCCTTTTCCAGAATATATTTTCTGCGTTCCGCAGGAACGGCGGCACTGACAGGCAGATAAACCCGTCCGGATGCAAGAATTCCCATCACTGCACTGATATATTCTGCACTTTTATCGAGAGCCGCCGCAACAATTCCCTTTTCTGCCGATTTACTGAGCAAAGTACAGTAACGCTTAGCCTTATCCGCGATTTCTTTGTAAGTAAAATTCTGTATACTGCCGTTTTCACCGCGCTGTACTACTGCGATACGTTCCGGATAGTTATCCGCCATGCAGAAAAATCCTTTGTGTATCAGCTGTGTATCTGTTTCTCCAATTGTATTTCTTTCGATAGCCATTGTTAATCCTCCAGTAACTGTTCAACAGAATCAATACCTAAATCAGCAATAATTTCATTGATGATTTCAGTGCTGTCATAGGCATTTGCATAAAATTCTTTTACAAGCTTCTTGCTTAGTGTACCTCTCCGCACCTGAGAGGAAAGTTCTTTATCAACATAATTGACTGTTTTATTTCGATAAGCCAGATATATCCAGAGATGTGCCAGCTTGCATCCGGATGCAATATAAGTTTCTGACATAGTTTTCATCGGTTTCCAGTCGATTTCGCGCTTGATATATTCCATCATTTCCACGGGCTTATAGGGAAAATACTGATACATGAACAAACCCTTGACCCCTTCCGGAAACAGTTCTTCCGGAAACTGTTCCATAAGTTCCGGAGCGCGCTGTGCTGACAGTGTGCGCGCCTGCACAACGGTTTCCGCTATCATCTCACGCAGAGCGTTTTGTTTTGCGACGCGTGTAG
>JAFUWP010000452.1 GCA_017483405.1 Oscillospiraceae bacterium
AAAAGAAGAAAGTTCTGATACGAAAAAATCTGAACCCGAAGAAACACTTGAAGATTTACTCAGAAATCTGAACGAACTGACAGGACTTTCCGGAGTCAAGGAGGATTTGAACAGTTTAATCAATCTGCTGAAAGTGCATAAAATCCGCGCACAGAGGAATATGCCGCAGACATCTGTATCCCTTCACATGGTCTTTTCCGGAAACCCGGGGACGGGGAAAACGACTGTTGCGAGAATGCTCGGAAAAATTTATAAATCTGTCGGCGTTCTGGAAAAGGGGCATCTCATCGAAGTAGACCGCTCCGGACTGGTCAGCGGCTATGTCGGCCAGACCGCTATGAAAACTCAGAAAGTCATAGAAAGCGCGCTCGGCGGTGTGCTGTTTATTGATGAAGCTTATGCCCTTACAGCCAATACAGGCGGTAATGATTTCGGTACAGAAGCCGTCAACACGCTCCTGAAAGCGATGGAGGATAACCGAGATAATCTGATTGTCATCGTGGCAGGCTATACCGATTTGATGCAGGAATTTCTGGATTCCAACCCCGGACTGCGTTCGCGGTTCAATAAGCAGATTATTTTCAATGACTATACGGCGGAAGAACTGATGAGTATTTTCACCGGAATGTGCAGTAAGGCATTTTTTAAACTGACGGAACAGGCCTCTGCCTGCGCACTCGGATTTTTTGAGAATCGAGTGAATCAGGCACTTCCGAATTTCGCAAACGGCCGCGATGTGCGCAATTATTTTGAGAAAGCACTCACCAATCAGGCTAACCGGCTGGCGGCGATGGTTTCCGTCACAGATGAGGATTTGATGACAATCAATGAAGAAGATGTCAAATCAATAGAATTATTTTAATTACGGAGGTTTTTGATTATGGTAGTAATCGAAATGGAAAACGGCAAGGAAATCGAACTGGAACTCTATCCGGATGTCGCTCCGATTTCCTGTGAAAATTTTGAAAAACTCGTAAAACAGGGCTTTTATGACGGTCTGATTTTTCACAGAGTCATTTCCGGTTTTATGATTCAGGGCGGATGTCCGCAGGGTACTGGTACAGGCGGCCCGGGATGGCACATCAAGGGCGAATTCCTCGCGAACGGCGTTCCGAATAACATTTCTCATAAGAGAGGTGTTCTCTCGATGGCAAGAGCACAGAATCCCGATTCTGCTGGTTCTCAGTTCTTCATCATGCATCAGGACGGCCCGTTCCTCGATGGTCAGTATGCCGCATTCGGCAGAGTAGTTTCCGGCATGGAAGTCGTTGACGAAATCGCCGCTGCTGCGACTAATGCGATGGATAAGCCCCTTACTCCGCAGATTATGAAAAGAGTCTATATCAAGTAAAAAAATCAGCACCGGATTTTTCGGAATCCGGTGCTTTTATTTATTTCTGATTTTTTAATTCTTCAATGCATCCGGTGCAGATATGCTTGTCATGAAAATCTGTCAGATTTTCGGATGCACCACAGATAGCGCATATATCCTGATTCTTCCGGAGTACGATAGTATCACCTTCCAGAAAAATCTGAAGGTAATCGTTTTGCTTGATGTCGAGACTTTTTCTCAGTTCTTTCGGGAGGACAAATCTTCCGAGTCCGTCCACGCGCCTGAAAATGCCTGTACTGTGCATGATGTCAAATCCTCCTGTCAAAAATTAATCTTCGTCCGGCATTTCCCAGTTGTGATATACGTTTTGTACATCATCATTTTCTTCCAGATGGTCGAGTAAAAGCTGCATTTTCTTGATAGCATCATCATCGGTCAGCTGTGTGTAGTTAGCCGGAATTTTTTCGGCTTCTGCGGAGAGGACGTTATAGCCTTTTGCGGTAAGGGCTTCGCGCATGGAATGTACATCATTAGGGGCACATTCCATGATGATAGTATCTTCTTCTACTGTCAAATCATCGCCGCCGCAGTCGAAACAGTCTTCCATCGCGGTATCTTCATCAATGCCGGTATTTTCCACAACGACAATTCCCTTATCCGAGAACATGAACGATACACAGCCGATTGTGCCGAGATTTCCGCCGAACTTATCAAAATAATGACGGATGTCACCGGCGGTACGGTTTTTGTTATCGGTCAGGCATTCAACGATGACAGCAACACCGCTTGGGCCGTAGCCTTCGTAAACCATAGATTCATAGTTATTTTTATTGCCTTCGCCGGATGCCTTCTTGATTAATCTGTCAATATTATCATTGGGGACGTTATTGGATTTAGCCTTAGCAATCAAATCGCGGAGTTTGGCATTATTATTCGGGTCTGGGCCGCCTTCCTTGATGCAGACAATCATTTCACGGCCGATTTTTGTGAAAATTTTTGCCTTGACCGCATCGGTAGCTTCTTTTTTTCGCTTGATATTATTCCATTTGGAATGTCCTGACATGGAAAATTCACTCCTTATTATTTTTTAGAATTTCTGTCTGCATGTTCCAGATTTCCTGAAACAGACTTTCGAGCCGTTCCGTATTGCCGGACAGATGCAGATAGCCGAATACGGCTTCTAATCCGGTCGCTTTGCGATAATCTGCCGGAACGGCACTTTTGGGAATCGCACTGGTGCTGACGGCATTCCGTCCGCGCTGAAAAACAGCCTGTTCGGGTTCTGTCAGGGTGAGCCGTTCATAAGCTCTCGCCTGATAAGCGGCGCAGACCAGATGGATTTTTGCATCATGCAGATGCTTGACTGCCGTATTGCCCTGTACGGTGAGTGCATGACGAATCATCAGTTCATACACGCTGTCACCCAGAAAGGCCAGCGTCAGAGGACTGAACTGTCGGGCATCTTTTTCCGATAACTTCTGCATGATGATTACCTGATATAATCAAATTCAAAACCGAAAATATTAACGGCATCGCCTTCTTCAATGCCCATTTCCTCCAGCTTGTCGATGATGCCGCTGGAACGGAGCACACGCTGAAAATACTGCAAAGAAGAATAGTCATCCATATTGACGGTTCTGAGAATCGGTTCAAGCCACGGCGCGGAAACGTAATATACACCGTCTTCGACTTCGACTTCAAACTGCTGACGGGAGGAGAATTTCGCTTCCCAGTCTTCCTGTGTCATGGGCTGGGCTTCATAGATTTTCACCGGCGGAAGTTTGGAAAGTGCTTCGCTGACGGCATTCATCAGCTCTCTTGTGCCGGATGCCGCCGCCGCTGAAATCGTATAGAACGGCATATTTTTCGATTCGATATATTCTTTCAGAGAGGCAATCTGTTCTTCCGAGGCCAAATCTGCCTTGTTGGCAACGACAATCTGCGGACATTCCGCCAGAGATTCGCTGAAATTCGCCAGTTCGTGATTGATTTTTTCAAAATCTTCGGCAGGGTCGCGGCCTTCCGAACCGGAAACATCCAGAATATGCAGAATCAGACGGCATCTTTCCACATGACGGAGAAATTCATGACCTAAGCCCGTGCCTTCGCTTGCGCCCTCGATTAAGCCAGGGATGTCAGCCATGACGAAAGAGCGTTCCTCATCGAGGCGAACCACGCCTAAAACAGGGGTCAGCGTTGTGAAGTGATAGTTTGCGATTTTCGGCTTGGCGGCACTTACAACGGAAATCAGGGTAGATTTTCCGACATTCGGAAATCCGACAAGTCCGACATCGGCAAGCAGTTTCAGTTCCAGCGTGACATCAAAGCTTTCCCCAGGGAAACCAGGTTTTGCGAACCGCGGAATCTGTCGGGTAGAAGTTGCAAAATTGGAATTGCCTTTTCCGCCTTTTCCGCCTTTGGCCAGAATGTGAGGTGCATCATCGGACATATCTGCCATGATGCGGCCGGTTTCGGCATCTTTAATCAGTGTTCCGCGGGGGACTCTGATAATCAAATCTTCTGCGCTTTTGCCGGTACAGCGTTTGCCTCTGCCGTTTTCGCCGTTGGGGGCGACATATTTTCTCTTATAGCGGAAATCAATCAGGGAAGAAAAATTATCATCCGCCTGAAAGATAATATTTCCGCCGTTTCCGCCGTCACCGCCGTCAGGCCCGCCGGCGGCGACATATTTTTCTCGGTGAAAGGACACAGCACCGTCACCGCCGTCCCCGGCCTTGATTTTGATTCTGGCTTTATCAACGAACGTACTCATAGTTTCAGTCCTTTCCATTCAAAACAAAATCCCGAGCTTTTTGGGAAAAGTCGGGATTTGATGCGTTTCACATTCTTAGTCGGCGTAAACGCTGACACGCTTGCGGTCACGACCCCAGCGTTCAAACTTTACTCTGCCATCTACTGTTGCAAACAGAGTATCATCAGAGCCGCGGCCAACACCAACACCAGGATGAATATGTGTACCACGCTGACGAACAATGATATTGCCGGCAGTTACAAACTGACCGTCTGCTCTCTTGACACCGAGTCTCTTGGATTCGGAGTCACGTCCGTTCTTGGTAGAACCCATACCTTTTTTATGTGCAAAAAA
>JAFUWP010000040.1 GCA_017483405.1 Oscillospiraceae bacterium
GCGCTGTGGCCGTTCTCCACGCTCGGATGGCCGGAAAATACCGAAGATTTAAAATATTTCTATCCGACAAATACACTTGTTACTGGTTATGATATTATCTTCTTCTGGGTTATCAGAATGATGTTCTCGGCTCTGGAAAATATGGGCGAAGTGCCGTTCGATACCGTTCTGATTCACGGCCTTGTCAGAGACTCTCAGGGCAGAAAAATGTCCAAATCTCTCGGAAACGGCATTGACCCGCTCGAAGTCATTTCCCAGTACGGCGCGGATGCACTCCGTTTCATGCTCGCAACCGGCAATGCCCCTGGTAATGATATGCGCTATATTGATGATAAAGTTAAGGCGGCGCGTAATTTCGCTAACAAGCTCTGGAATGCATCCAGATTTATCATGATGAATCTGCCGGAAGATTTCAAGTTCACCGGACTGCCCGAACATCTCACAATGGAAGATAAATGGGTTATCTCGAAATTCAATCAGCTGGCGAAGGAAGTCAATCAGAATCTCGAAGCCTTTGAACTCGGCGTTGCCTGCTCCAAACTGTATGACTTTATCTGGGATGTATTCTGCGACTGGTATATCGAACTGACAAAGCCCAGAATTCAGGCCGGCGGTCAGGCGAAAGAATCGGCGCAGGCGGTACTCGTCTGGACGATGCAGGGTATGCTGAAATTACTGCATCCGTTCATGCCGTTCATCACGGAAGAAATCTGGCAGACACTCGTCAATGACGGCTCGATGATTATGCTTTCTGATTATCCGGTTTATGATGAAACATTAAACTTCGCATCCGAAGAAACCGATTTTGAAAAGATTATCGCCTCCATCAAGGCAGTCCGCAACACCAGAACCGAACTGAATGTTCCGCCGTCTGTCAAGGCGAAACTCTACATCGAAACCAAAGATACGGAATTATTCGCCGGCGCGAAGCTGTTCTTTGAGAAACTGGCATCGGCATCGGAAATCGAAATCGGCGAAAAGTTTGAGATTCCGGATTCCGCCGGCGCAGTGACCGCCGCCGCGAGAATCTTCATCCCGATGGATGAACTTGTCGATAAGGAAAAGGAACTTGCAAGACTGCATAAAGAACGCGAAAAGGTTCAGAAAGATATTGATTTCTTAAGCAAGAAGCTGAATAATCAGGGATTTTTATCCAAAGCACCGGAACAGCTTATCGAAGCGGAAAAGGCCAAACTCCAGAAGGCGCAGGAAAAAATGGATAAAATCATGCAGTCTGTCAAGGCTTACAGCTAATCAGGGGAATTATCATGACGTTTGAACAAGCCATGAAGTTTATCAGCAGTTTCACGAAAAGCGGTGAACCGGTCAGGAATCTTGACCGGATTGCCGGACTGCTGAATCAGGTCGGCAATCCGCAGAACAAGTTAAAATGCATCCACATTGCAGGAACGAACGGAAAAGGCTCTGTCGCGGAATATTTAACCAACATCCTGAAAGAATCCGGATACAGAACCGGAACACTGACATCTCCGTATATTAAGCATTATCAGGACAGAATCAGAATCAACGGGCAGGATATTCCTGAAAAAATCCTCTGCGAACTCTGCGAGGGATTGCAGGCGACTGTCACCGGAGGGGGATATTCTCAGTTTGAAATTACAATGGTGATAGCCTTTCTGTATTTCGTCCGGAAGAATGTGGATGTTGTCGTTCTGGAAACGGGAATCGGCGGTCTGCTGGATGCGACAAATATTATCGAAAAGCCTCTTGTTTCAGTGCTGACTTCTGTTTCTAAAGACCATACCGAAATTTTAGGCGATACCATCGAGAAGATAGCCTATCAGAAAGCCGGAATTATCAAAAACGGCTGTCCGGTGGTGATTTCTCTCGAAAATAAGGGCGAAACTATTTTCCGGAAAACTGCCGAACAGAAACATTGTCAGGTATTCCAGCCCAAAAGAGAAAATATCTGGTATGGAGATATTGCTCTGACAGGAAATGAATTTTTTTATTATGATATCTACTATCGGACGAAAATGGGCGGTGAACATCAGGTCGATAATGCCGTGACGGTTCTCGAAACGGTAAACGTCCTGAGAAATCAGAATTTTAAAATTCCGGAAATGGCCGTACATCAGGGACTTTTTGAAACTGTCGTTCCGGCGCGCATCCAGATTTTGCAGGAACATCCGCTTGTTATCCTAGACGGCGGACATAATCCGGATGGTACAGAAGCCCTTGCCGATTTGCTGAAAGGCGACAGGGGAGGAAACTATATCGGAATCTGCGGAATGACTTCCACAAAAGATGCCGATACCGCCTCCGGAAATTTAGCATCCGTATTTTCAGAGGTGCTCTGCGTGGATGGATTCGCCCCGAATGCCCTCCCGAAAGAACAGCTTGCCGGATATTTCCGGAAACATCACACACAAGCCGGAACGGCAAATCTCGAAGATGCTCTCCCGAATGCCCTTGCCCTTGCGGAACAAAATCAAAATCCGGTTGTGATATGCGGTTCGCTGTATCTGGCAAGCTGGTATCTGAAGCAGAGGTGAAGATGTTATGGAAATTCTTATCGGAGCGGCAGTGATTCTTCTTCTTCTGCTGATACTGGGGGTATCGCCGGTGATGATTATCTTCGGAGCGGTATCGCTGATAGAATTATTTTTCATCCTGATGGCACTGTTTTTTGTAGTCAGCCTGATTTTACTGCTGATGACAAAACCGGCGGAGGCAAAATATCTCCGCATCGACCAGAATGAGGGAGTCGGGA
>JAFUWP010000453.1 GCA_017483405.1 Oscillospiraceae bacterium
CAGGCCGAATTTGAGATTTCTTCTCTGAATTTCATCGCCGAGCCATTCCATGCCTTCGGGAATTTTATCTTCATGAACAAACCAGTCACCGAGAGAGGAAGTATCATCATCACGATGGCCGAACCAACCGTCATCGAGCACGAGCATATCCAGACCGCAGGCGAGGGCGGTATCTGCCAGATGGAGTATTTTATCAGCATCGAAATCGAAATAGGCGGCCTCCCAGCTGTTGACGAGCACCGGCCGTTCCTGATACTGCCACTTGCTCCGGATGATGTGATTCCGGATAAAATCGTGATAATTCCGGCTGAATCTGCCGAGGCCTTTAGGAGTGTAATTCAAGAGAACTTCGGGAGTATAGAAAGATTTTCCGGATTCCAGCTCCCAGCAGAAGGTATCGGGATGGATGCCCATCAGGATTTGCGTTTTCTCCTGATAGTCTTTTTCAGCGCAGGCGATGAAATTTCCGGAATAGACGAAAGCCATCCCCCACGCTTCGCCGGATGTTTCAGTTGTTTCAGGACGGACAACAGCCACAAACGGGTTATGTGTATGAGAAGATGCACCGTTCAGACTGCCGATGCTCTGTACCCCATATCCGATGGGCTGACGCTGAATATGCCGTTCTCTTGCCCATGTGCCGTTGAGGGTAATTAATTCCAAATCGCCCTCCAGATGCAGACACGAGGAAAGCGCCCGTCTGAGCATGACAGGTTTCTGCCCCTGATTCTGAATCCTGACATTCTGCGCGATGACATCACTGTCCTGAAAAAGCGTATAGATGATTTCAGCCAGAACACCGGCCTGTGCATCATGCAGATACAGAATAAGTGTTTCTGTATTGCAGTTTCTTGTGAAACTCTGGGGAAGATTCGGAATTTTCGGTTTTTCTTTGGACGTACTGCACCCGATGTATTTGAAACAGCAGGTATCCGAGCCGTCAGCCTGTTCGGCACGGAATGCGGATTCTCTGTAATTTCCGCATCCGTAGAAGGGGTAGACATGCGGAAACGCGCTGTGAAAGCTGACTGCTTCGCCGGACATCTGAGCCGGTGTGAACGGGCGGACATCTGTCCGGCAGAGATAATCCGTTTCCGCGAATCTGATTTTTTCCCCGTAATACGCAAGCCCGACAAAGCCGTCACAGACTTTGAGAATCATGCAGGTATGTTTGGTATACAGGGCAAAGATGCCTTTTTTCTCGTCAATTCTAATCAAATCTTCTCCCCCCGTTTCTGAATAAGTTTCGATATTCTGCATTTTTTTAAAGATTCGATTCGATAACTATGATATCAGATTCTGATACTGCCTGTTCCAGCCATTGCAGAAAGGCCTGATAAAATGCATTCTGTTCCGGAGGGATGGTATCTTTCCGGACAGCATCCATCAGTTTATGAAACTCTGATACAGAAAGCCAGTTATCGAAACATGGGTCAAAATTCTGCTGAAGTGAACCATCACAGGCATCTTGAGACGGAAACAACAGCAGAACATATTTTCTCAGCAAACGCTCGAAATCCGTCAGATAAATTCTGAGCGGATTCGGATAGGAATGCCATTCTTCCCACTGCGGATTCCAGTCCGGAACGAAATGTTTCTTCACGGGCTGGAAGTCATAATATATTTTCTCACGCGGTTCTGAATATAATCTTAATTCTTTGAAATTCTGCACAGGCATCACTCCGTAATTCTTTTGATGAATTGTATCATATTTTCCAGAAAATCGGTGAATGTTTCAAAAATTTCTTCTTCGCCGTCAAAATAGCGGATGAATTTTCCTGTTTTGGCAGAAAAGCAGAGCACTTCCCCATCACCGATGATGTCAGCAAGCATGATATAATCCGCCGGAAACCAGTCAGCTTTTTCCGTATCGCTCAGACTGATGATTTCAGAAACAGAAAATAAGTCAACAGTAAAGTGATTCAGTTTTGCACCGTTCGAGAACCGCAGAAAATTTTTATAATCTTCCGGCAGTGAAACATGCAGATGCTGTTCCAGTTCCTGAAGTTCGGTTTCCGAAGCCGGAGGATAAAATTCAAATTTTCTTTCTGAATTCAGTTCTTCGGCGAGATGCAGAAGTTCCTGAATCTGCCGGTTTAATTCTTTCATGATACAGAATCTCCTTAATTGCCGAATACTTGTTTTGCGATGTCAACAGTTTCTTTTGCATCTTTGGCATAGAAGTCTGCGCCAATCTGTTCGGCATAATCGGCAGTGAGGACAGCCCCTCCGACAACGGTTTTGCACCACGGACATCGCTCATGGAGCAGTTTGATGGTATTTTCCATAGAAGGGAGTGTTGTCGTCATGAGTGCTGACAATCCGACCAGCGGAGCATGAGATTTTTCAGTTGCTTCGGCAACGGCTTCATAAGAAACATCTTTTCCCAAATCAATGACCTGATAGCCATAATTTTCGAGCAGAATCTTGACGATATTTTTGCCGATGTCATGAATATCCCCCTTAACAGTAGCAAGCACAATCGTACCTCTGCTGACGGTTTCGGTACTGTGTTCGCAGAGATAGGATTTAATGACTTCAAAAGCCGACTGCGCGGCACTTGCAGAAGAAATCAGCTGAGGAAGGAAGATTTTCCCCTTCTCGAATTCCATACCGGCTTTATCAAGTGCCGGAATCAGATACTGATTGACGATATGCATCGGCTCGGTATTCTGTAATAATACGCTGGTGATAGCACCTGCTTCGGATTTGAGTCCGGCAGAAACAGCGGCTTCCAGAGTCATATCCGCGCTCTGAGGTTTGGCCGGAGCACTCTGCTGTGCGTTATCACCGCCGTAGTGCGCAATAAAATCAACAGCATTTTTGTCGATATTGGCTAATAATTTATATGTCCGGACAGCGGAAGTCATGCTATCCGTATTCGGATTGATAATCGGCAAATCCAAACCGGCATAGAGTGCCATTGTCAGAAAGCTTCTGGTTACAAGTTCTCTGCTCGGCAGACCGAAGGAAATATTCGATACACCCAAAACGGTCTTTAAGCCTAATTCTGTTTTGACTCTGCGGACGGCTTCGAGAGTCTGCATCACGCCTTCCTGTTCGGCGGATGCGGTCAGAGTCAGACAATCGATAAAGACATCTTCTCTGCGGATACCCAGAGAAAGTGCTCTGTTCAGGATACGTTCCGCGATTTCAAATCTGCCCTGAGCTGTTTTCGGAATGCCGTTCTTATCGAGGGTCAGCCCGACAACCGATGCACCGTATTTCTTGACTAACGGCAGAACCGTCTGCATAGAATCTTCTTCGCCGTTGACAGAATTGACAATCGGCTTGCCGTTATAGATTCTCAATCCGGCTTCGAGGGCATCGGGCTTTGTAGTATCAAGCTGTAAGGGAGTATCTGTAATGCCCTGAATCGCCTTGACAGCGGTCTGCATCATTTCAGTTTCATCAATTTCGGGCAGGCCGACATTGACATCGAGAATATCCGCGCCGGCATCAATCTGCTGAATGGCCTGATTGAGAATATAATCTGTATCATGTTCGATAAGTGCCTGTTTGAATCGTTTTTTACCGGTCGGATTGATTCTTTCACCGATGATTCTCGGCTGATTGATGATAACTGTCTTGTTAGCGGAACAGACGGCCGCCGGAATCTGCGGATTTCTCCGGACTGGCTTTTGTGTATGCATCATATCGGATAAAGCCTTGACATGTTCGGGAGTTGTACCACAGCATCCGCCGAGGATAACAGCACCCATCCTGACAAATTCCTGACAGCAGTCTCCGAAACGTGAGGCATCGAAATGATAGGTATTTGTCACAGGGTCAGGGAGTCCGGCATTCGGCTTGACGATAACGGGGAGCGTTGTCCATTCACAGAGCTGTTTGACGATAGGGGTTAATTCTTCCGGCCCTAAGGAACAGTTCACCCCGATAGCATCGACTCCGAGTCCTTCGAGCGTAAGTGCCATAGCAGGGATTTCGCATCCGGTGAAGGTTCTGCCGTTTTCCTCGAAGCTCATGGTCACGAAAACAGGTTTATTTCCGCCGTGTTCTTTCGCGGCGAGGACACCGGCACGGACTTCCAGCAGGTCAGTCATCGTCTCGAAGATATATAAATCCGCATCCTGACCGGCCAGAATTTGTTCTTTAAAAATATCGTAAGCTTCTTCAAACTTGAGAGTTCCGGTAGGTTCTAAAAGCTGACCGATAGGTCCTATATCGAGGGCGACATATCTGGGATTGGCTTTCCGCGCGTTGGCGATGGCCGTTTTGATAATCTGCTGAACGGATTTATGCGTTTTCGCCATTTTGAGCCGGTTTGCACCGAAGGTATTCGTATAGATGACTTCCGAACCGGATTTGACATACGCTTCATGAATGCCGGTAATCAGTTCAGGATTGGTGAAATTAAGCATTTCAGGGATACCGCCGAGTTCAAGACCGGCAGACTGTAACATCGTCCCCATACCGCCATCAAGCAGAATAAATTCATGATTATTGAGTTTTTCTTGTAGATTCATGTGCAGTGTGTTCCTTTCTTGCGATACGGGCATGATTTTGATAAATTACAGATAGCACAGCCCTTTTTTGCTTTTGGCAGAGGGGTATCAGACAGGCCGATAACAGCCGTGACGGATTTGGTCGGAATCAGCAGACCGCCTTCGCTGACGCAGATGCCAAGACGCTTATCAGCATTGATGATTCTGAGGAAATCGGGCTGAACCTCTAGGGGCATATCGCCATAGCCGGGGCTGAACCGCCAAGTTGAAAATTTATCCGGAAACTGGGATAAAATTTCAGCTTCGGCCTCATCACAGAGCTGTTCGGTGAGGGCACTTGCCATAGCATCGGTCATCATACCGGCGAGAACATCCGAAGTCTGGGCGATTCTGATGCAGGTATCCGTACTTTGTGAGAGTGTCGCACAGAACAGAATCACCTGACTGCAAAATTCAAGATGATTCTGAATATCCTGTCCGATTAGGATAGTTTTGAGGGATTCTTTCCGGAAGGCTTTCCAGCAGTAACGGGGTTTGACAGCGGAAAGTAATTTTTTTTCGCAGATGTCAGCAGTCCGGAGCATCTGGGAATCGGGTTCGCCGTGCAGACCCATATATCGGAAAGCCTGATTTCTGTCTATGGAAGATAGGGAAATCATAAGTTTTCTCCATGATTATTAATAGCGTGCGCTTTCGATTTTTTCGATTTCTGCAAGAGAAATCCAGCGGATTTTATCAGACGGCTTTCCTGTTTCGAGAAAGTCTTTTATTGCAAGCCATGCAAGCTCTTTCGGCAGAAAAAGTCCGGCGGAATATTCATCACTGTTGAATATCATTTTAGATACTGAAAGTTTTGTCTCATCATACAGAGAATATAAATATTTTTCTTTACTGGAATATTCCAATAAAATCATTTCATCATCTGTACAGTCGGCTTTAGCCATAAGTCCCGAAAAACATGGTTTGCTCCACGAAGCCTGTTTCAGATAATATCTGATTTCGGTTTCACTGTTTTCTGTATACCAAAAATTTACATAATCTGTTATCATTGCCTGATACAGTGCATTCAGGTCAGAACCCTCCCAATCTTCGCCGTTGGGGCATTCCATCATAAAATGTTTCATGCTGTTTTCCTCTTAAAGAAATGTATAGTTTACGTCTTTGGAAGCAATCCAGCGGATTTTATCAGAGGGCTTTCCGGTTTCGAGAAAGTCTTTTATTGCAAGCCATGCAGTTTCTTTCGGCAGGAAAAGGCCGGCGGAATACTTATCGCCGATGATTGACATCTTTGATACAGAAAGTTTTGTTTCATCACACAAGGAATACAAAGCGGTTACGTTATTACCGCTGTATTCCAGAAAAATCATTTCATCATCAGTACAGTCCGCGCGGGCAACTATTTCAGAAAAATCCCGTTTGCTCCAATCGGCTTCTCCCTGATAGTATCTGATGATGGTTTCACCATTGTTATCGCACCAGAAATTCATATAATCAGTTATCATTGCCTGATACAGCGCATTCAGGTCAGAACCCTCCCAATCTTCGCCGTTGGGGCATTCCATCATAAAATGTTTCATGCCTGTTCTCTCCCGAGGATACCAGAAACGGCTTCGGTGATTCTTCTGGCGACATAAGGATTATTCATTGTGTAGAGATGAATGCCATCCACGCCGTTCGCGGCCAAATCGACAATCTGGTCAACAGCATACGCGATACCGGCATCGCGGATAGCTTCGGGACTGTGGCCGAATCTCTGCATCATAACGGTAAATTTTCTGGGGAGACTTGCACCGCAGAGACTGACCATTCTCTGAATCTGAGCGGCATTGACTACGGGCATGATACCGGCTTCGATGGGGACATCAATGCCGATGATTTCGCATTTTTCGCGGAAGTCATAGAAACTTGCGTTATCGAAGAAAAGCTGGGAAATCAGATGTTTTGCGCCCTTATCGACTTTTTCTTTGAGATGTTTCAGGTCGGATGCCGCAGAAAGGGCTTCGGGATGGATTTCGGGATAGCACGCGCCGTAAATCTTGAAATCTCCCTGATTCTGGATGAAGCTGATTAAATCGCTTGCATATCTGAAATCATTTTTTTCGGGTCTGTCGGGGCTTTTATCGCCTCTGAGAGCGAGAATATCGGTAATGCCGTGCTGTTTGAAATCGGCGAGGACTTCGGAGATTTCCTCTTTAGTATAGGAGATGCAGGGCAGATGCGCGACAGATTTGATATGGAATTCATCCTGTAATCGGGAGGCGAGTTCGCAGGTAATTTTTCCGCCGTTGACACCGCCGCCCGCACCATAAGTAACGCTGATGAAATCGGGTCGGAGTGCGGATAAGCTCTCGAAACAGTCAGAAACGCTCTGTACGGGAGCGTTTGGTTTCGGGGGAAAGACTTCAAAAGAATAGATTGTTTTTTTCATGATTAATATACCGTCCAGTCAATGGGGGTCATCCCATGTTCTTGTAAGAATTGATTTGTCTGTGAAAAATGTCTGCATCCGAGGAACTTATCACCGGCCATCGGGCTGGGGTGAGCGGCTTCGAGTATGAGATGTTTCGGATTGGTAACGAGTTCTTTTTTGGCTCTGGCATGAGCACCCCAGAGCAGAAAGACAATCGGGTCTTCTCTGAGATTGAGCAGTCTGATAATTTCATCCGTAAAGATTTCCCATCCCATGCCTTTATGGGAATTAGCCTGATGTGCGCGGACAGTGAGGACAGTATTGAGCATGAGAACGCCCTGTTTTGCCCAGCAGGTGAGTTCACCGTGTGCTTTCATGTTGTCGATGCCGGTATCAGCAAGAATTTCTTTATAGATATTTTTAAGAGACGGGGGAACACGAACGCCTTTTCTGACGGAAAAGCTCAGTCCGTGCGCCTGATTGGGATTATGATACGGGTCTTGTCCGATGATAACGGCCTTGACATCGCTGTAGGAAGTCAGTTTCAGCGCATTGAAAATATCATGCATATCCGGATAGATAGTCTGTGTACTGTACTCCTGTTTGAGAAACTGCCGGAGATTCTGATAATATTCCTTCTGCATCTCGTCTGCAAGGAGCACATCCCATTCGTTATTGAAATTCACCATAATAAAAAAACCCCTTTAAAAAAATCATATATTTCTATTTTATCATAATTCCGATAATATTGCAAGAGCTTTTCAAAAAACTCTTGCAATTCTATGAAAGATATGCTAAAATAGAGTATAGAAAATATATAACAGAAAGGGTGAAACGATTGGGAATTTTTTCTTTTACACGTCAGAACAAGATGTCTGTGTCATCTGACTGGAAACTGTTCGCTGAAATGTTCCAGCAGATAGGCGCATTTGTATACCGTGAACCGATTCAGACAGCTTTTTTTGATGAAAATGCACAGAGGATTCTCGGAGTCCCGAAAACATTACAGAAAGATGAATATCAGGGGGTTATTAAAAAACTATCAGAATCGCCCGTACCGGAGGAACAGAATTTATATCTGCTGAAAACAGGCTCAGAAAAACGCTGGATTCGTATGCAGATAACCCATCGGAACGGCGAAGAAATCGGCTTTATCGAAGAAATGACAAATCGTCTGTCACGTATGGAAACGAATCAGGCCGAATATGATACTGTGACGAATATGCTGAATTTCCCTGCCTTTTCGGGGATAGTGCAGAAAAATCTGCAAACTTCCGGAAAGCTTTGTCTTGCGGCAGTTCGTGTCACGGGACTGGATAAGATTGCCGATTTTTCTTCGGCAGGCGATACGGATAACTGTATGGCATCCGTAGCAGAAGTGCTTAACCGGTTTGCAGATGAAAAAATTCTGTTTGCAGTAAAAGGCTTTCAGGAATTTTATGCATGTTTCATCGGCGTGGAAGAACAGGCCGTTCTGATGCAACTGGAGCAGATGCGTCAGGCAGTATCGGAATGTACCATTTCAGATGCCTTCGGGCAGTTATTGCAGGATGAAAAGCATAACAGCATTGATTTACATGCCGGACTTGCCTTTTTCCCGTCAGAAGGGAACAGCGTCCGCGAACTGATTACCCGTGCAGAATTCGCGCTGTTTGAAACAAAACATGACAGTCACAATGCAATTATCCGTTTTTCCAATGATGACTTCGAGCGCAAAAAGGATGAATACCGCGAAGAACAGTTATTTGATACCATCATGCGTGAAAATCAGCTGACATATCATTTTCAGCCGATTATTGATGCACATACCGGAGAAGTCGCCGGCTATGAAACGCTGATGCGTTCGGAACACTTCTCGCCGGAACAGATGCTTTCTCTTGCAGAAAAATACGGCAGACTTTACGAAATCGAAAAAGCAACATTATTCAATGCTCTGAAATTTTTAAGTCAGAATCAGAATGCCTTTTCTAACCGGAAATTATTCATCAATTCGATACCGACTTCTCAGCTCAGTGAAAGCGATTTCAATGAATTAAGAGTCACTTATGAAGATTTATTCGAGAAAATTGTTATCGAAATTATTGAACAGTCCGAAGGTTCAGAAGAAATGCTCGAACTTCTGAAACGCAGATGCAAAGACCTGAAATCTCAGCTGGCGATTGATGACTACGGCAGTGGGTATGCCAATACCGCCACACTCCTGAAGAATATGCCGCAGTATGTCAAGATAGATATTGAATTGATTTCGGGTATCTGCAAGAATACGAAGAAACAGCAGTTAGTGGCCGGTATCATTGATTATGCACATGAAAATCAGATTACGGTACTTGCCGAAGGTGTCGAAGAAGAAGCCGATATGAAAACACTCATCCGGATGGGTGTAGACCTGATTCAGGGATTCTATGCGGCAAGGCCGAAGCCTTATCTTCTGGAAGAAATCTCGAAGGAAATCCGTGATGTAATTATCACAACCAATCTGGAAAATTCTGCCGGACAGAAGAAAATCTATAATGTCCATAATGATGAAACTCTGGATTTAGTAGATTTGGCATTGCAGAACTATACAGATATTCATATTTTCCGTCATCAGGTAACCATCATCGGCGACCCTGAAAAAACCGTTCCGATGCATATCGCGATTATGGAAAATCACAGCTGTGAAGTGCGTCTCCGGAATGTGAATATGATTTCGCAGGATAAGCCCTGTATCAGCATCGGGAACTATGCACAGCTGACGCTGATTGCCGAAGGGGTAAACACCTGTAACTATATGGGCATCCGTGTACCGGAGGGAGCATTTTTCCATCTGCTGGGCAGTGGTGATTTAAAAATCGACTGTTATTCCAAATTCGGTTATGGCATCGGCGGAGACTGCAACAGCAGTTACGGCTGTATCACGCTGGAATCGACAGGCCGGACGGAAATTATCTGCAACAGTGACCGGAGTATCGGCATCGGAGGCGGCACAAATCCGGATGATTCTGAAATCTGTCTGGAATCCGGTACAGTCTGCGTGAATGTCGGTTCGCCGAATGCGCTCGGCATCGGCTGTTCAGAGGGAAATTCCCTTATCTATGCCAATCCCAGCTGTGAACTGCATCTGGATGTGAACGGCATCAGCAGTGTCGGGATGGGAAGTCTTTCCGGCGAAACGCATATCAAGTGCTATTCGGATGTAAAATTCAACGGTGCAGGCAGTAAAGTAGTCGGCATCGGCGTTCTGAACAAGGGCGAAGGCGAAATTCTGGTAGCAGATGCAAAACTGAAATTCTATATGCGGACGAATTTCGGGACATGCATCGGCACAATCGGCGGAAGTGTGAATGTCGAAACAGCACGGTGCAGAATTGAAGTCAATGCCGAAGGCGGAGAAATCACGGGTATCGGCGATGCAAAGGGCAGCGGAGATGTCACGCTCGACCATACGGAACTGAAAGCCTATATTCTGGCGGCAAAACCCCATGAAGCCGGTTCTAAGACAGGTCAGTTCAGCATGAAAAGCAGCAGCATTATTGCTGATATTAATGATAAACACAATACACAGGAAACAGGAGAGTAAGATTTATGAAATTAGGTATGGTAGGATTACCGAATGTCGGAAAAAGTACATTATTCAACGCGCTGACGAATGCAGGAGCACAGTCAGCAAACTATCCGTTCTGTACGATTGAGAAAAATATCGGTGTAGTATCCGTTCCGGACAGTCGTCTTGACTATCTGGCGAAGATGTACGAACCGGACAGCTTTAAGCCGGCGACTCTGGAATTTGTGGATATTGCAGGCCTTGTGAAAGGCGCATCGAAGGGCGAAGGCTTAGGGAACAAGTTCCTTGCGGATATTCGCGAAGTGGATGCTATCGTGCATGTTGTCCGCTGTTTTGAAGATATGGATATTATCCATGTAGATGGCAGTATCAATCCGGCACGTGATATTGAAACTATCAATCTGGAGCTGATTTTTGCAGATTTGGAAATGGTGCAGAGAAGAATCGACAGAGCGAAGAAACTGCTCAAAGGCGATAAGAAAGCGCAAGTACAAGTAGATTTCTTTGAACGTCTGGCGGCGCATCTGGAAGACGGCAAATCCGCAAGAAGTTTTGAAATCACGGAAGATGAACAGGCTTTCATGCATGATACGCCTCTGCTGTCGGCGAAACCTGTCATTTACGCGGCAAATCTCTGCGAAGCGGATTTTACGGGCAATCTTGAGGAACAGGAACATTATCAGGCTGTCAAGAAAATCGCCGAAGAAGAAAACGCGGCTGTTCTGCCCATCTGCGCCCAGACAGAAGCGGAAATCGCAGACATGTCCGATGAGGATAAGGCAATGTTCTTGGAAGAATTAGGCCTTGAAGAATCCGGACTGAACAGAATCATCCAGACAGGTTATAGCTTATTAGGTCTGATTTCGTTCCTGACAGCCGGAAAGCAGGAAGTTCGTGCATGGACCATCACCAAAGGCACGAAAGCACCGCAGGCGGCCGGAAAGATTCATACAGATTTCGAGAAAGGCTTTATCCGTGCCGAAATTGTCGCATTTGATGATTTGGAGAAATGCGGTTCGATGGCGGCGGCCAGAGAACAGGGCATGTTAAGACTCGAAGGCAAGGAATATATCATGCAGGATGGTGATATTGTTGAATTCCGATTCAATGTATAATCCGGCGCATCTGCTGAATCTCGCGGAACAGGCACGGAGAAATGCTTACTGTAAGTATTCGGGATTTGCAGTCGGCGCGGCTCTGCTGACAGAATCAGGAGTAATTTACACGGGATGCAATATCGAGAACAGTTCATATCCGGTAGGAATCTGCGCGGAGCGGGTAACCTTCGGGAAGGCGATTTCTGACGGACATCGGAAGTTTAAAGCAATCGCGATAGCCGGCGCACCGGAGCAGGAGCAGAAAACGGCATTCTGTCCGCCGTGCGGTATGTGCCGTCAGTTCATGAGCGAATTCTGTGAGGATGATTTTGAAATTATCCTGTCCGATAAGATTTATCATATAAAAGAATTACTTCCGGTAAGTTTTGGCCTGAAATAATTCTGAAAAAGCACTTGACAAATCACAAATTATACTGTATAATATAAGAGAAGTAATGATATTCCACGGGACTCAAAAAAAGAACACTCGGAGATGGCAGTCTCCGAGTGTTTTTGTGCTGTGCTGCCTTTAGTTTTACTTCTTATGACTGTCCAGCCACTTGCAGATGTAGTATGTAACTACCCCTGCTGCGACAGAAATAAGAAAATTAATGATAAATTCCACGGGTG
This sequence comes from Oscillospiraceae bacterium, assembly GCA_017483405.1. Lineage (GTDB taxonomy): Bacteria > Bacillota > Clostridia > Oscillospirales > Ruminococcaceae > UBA3855. The sequence continues at coordinate 12,148 of JAFUWP010000453.1, forward strand.
ACTCACCTCCTTCCCGTTACGGTCGGAGATTGGCAGCATGTTTATTATAACATAAGAATCTGTTTTTGTCAATTACTGTTTTTTTCTGTCAAAAAAATACCCTGCTGAACATATCAGCAGGGTATTTTAATATCATCATAATTTACTGGATAGCGGCATTATAGGTATCGAGAACGGCATCAATCGCAGATGACCAGTTATCGCGCAGAACAGCCCAAGAATCCACTTGGTCGGAATAGTTCAGCAGACCATCCATGAGGTTATTCATGATACCTCTGGTTTCGTAGGTATAATCGCCATCGCCGTACATGGTACTGCCCATACCGTAACCGAAATCGAATACGGTAACAGTATCCTGCTTATAGGACTGGATAGCATCATACTGTTCCTCGGTGACGAAGCCCAGCAACAGACCGGAAGCGGATTTCTCCTGAATCAGAGCCTTTTCCTTAGCGGCGGCTCTGTAGGATTCTTCTGTTTCGGCGAGTCTTTCACAATAGATATATCTTGCGACAGCATCACCCTTTTCGGAGTTCTTGACGAGCATTTTGGCCGCATAGTTGCCGCAGAGATAATACTCATCGGAATCAGGAGATTTCGGGAACGGAACAACCATTAAATCAGCATCCTGATTTGCGGCATTAGAACCGGAAAGTGACCAGTCAGCCATGCCGTAGAACAGAACGTCATGCGTATCGGGGAAGTTGCCGAACCAGCCGGACTCATAAAGACCGAGGCTCTGCATTTCTGCCATGAGATTTTCAGCGGCTTCAATATCGGGGTCAGAGATATTATTTGTGAATTTCTTACCATCGAAGTTGATGACAGTTTTACCGGTAGACTGCACCATAGCTTGTCCGAACCAGCCACAGATACCATAACGGTCATCGCCGTTCTTGACGAATTTTTTCATCATTTCCATGAAGACATCCCAGTCCCAGTCGCCGTCCTGATAGAGTTCATACGGGTCATCGAGGCCGTTTTCCTGACACATCTGGCGGCTGTAGGTAATCAGCAGAGGGTCGGAGACAGCATAAGGCACGACATAATGTTTGCCGTTATACTCATACATATCGATAGCACTTCTGATACCATCCCAGATAGGGTCACTGAGGTCGATATAATCATCGAGCGGCTCATACTGATTTTTATAAACGCCGTTCGGGAGGGCATCCCATTCGTAGGGGAACATATCGACAGGGTCGCCGCCGAGGATTCTGTTTGTGAGGGTATCGAATTTATTTTCGGAAGTACACTGAATCCAGTTAATTTTTCCGCCGAACTGGTCTTCAAACAGGGTGAGGGCAACAGAACGGTCGTTATTATTAGTCGGATTGATATCATAAGTAGCAAGCCAGTAGATTTCCTGACCGCTGATATCTTTCATAGAATCCTGCACGGCGGCAGTTTCAACAGCAACATCATCTTCCTCCTTATAGTGGCTGCTGTCCTCAGCAGTTTCTTCTTTAGAGCAGGCGGTCATAGCGAACACGAGGGACAGGCTCATAATGCCTGCAAAAATTTTGATTAATTTCTTCAAAACGCATCACACACTTTCTGTAATAATTTTTTGCATAACGGGTTTATGCAGTTATATTTATTATAACTGTTTTTTCACAGAATGTCAATATCTTTGTGAAATTTTTTCTGGATTTAATGTTTAATTTATGAATTGATTAAATTATTTGCTATAAAAATCTCTCTGTTCGACAGCGAGGGCATCACAGCGTTCATTTTCGGGATGACCGGCATGGCCTTTGACCCAGATAAAGTTAACATCATGAACGGCTAATAATTTGAGCATTTCTTCCCATAAGTCGATATTCAGAGCCGGTTTGCCGTCTGATTTTTTCCAGTTTTTCTTTTTCCATGAGTAGACCCATTTTTTTGTGATGCTGTCAACAACATATTTGCTGTCAGTGGTGACAGTAACGGAGCAGGGTTCTTTGAGTTTTTTAAGTCCTTCGATAACGGCAGTCATTTCCATACGGTTATTAGTAGTATCGGGCGCACCGCCGGAGAATTCTTTTTCATAATCTCCATAGCGGAGAATTGTACCCCATCCGCCAGCCCCGGGGTTACCGGAGCAAGCACCATCAGTAAACATTTCGATATGTTTCATAAAAACCTCTTTTCTGGATAAATCCGGAGAGACAGCAACAGGGCAGAAAAACTTCTGCCCTGTACTTGCAATTTAAATAATATTATGTTATAATAATAATTACTTGGAAATCAGAGCGAGAGTATCTCTTGCAATGAGAAGTTCTTCATTTGTGGGAACAACCCAGATTTCTACTTTAGAATCAGCCTGAGAAATCTTGCAGAGCTTGCCTCTGATGCCTGCATTGGTTACGGTATCAATCTTGATGCCGAATACATCCATATCAGCGCAGACTTCCTCACGGACATCGGGAGCATTTTCGCCGATACCGCCGGTAAAGAGGACAGCATCAAGACCGTTCATCGCAGCGGCATAAGCACCGATGTATTTTTTAATCTGATATACGAGCATATCTTTGGAGAGCTTTGCTCTCTTGTTGCCCTGTTCGCAGGCAGCGGAAACATCACGGTTATCAGAGCCGACACCGGAAACACCGAGGAAACCGGATTTCTTGTTCATATAATCGGACATTTCAGCCGGAGTAAATCCATGCTTTTCCATCACGAAGGTAACAGCGGAGGGGTCAACACAGCCTGTTCTTGTACCCATGAGAACGCCATCGAGGGGAGTGAATCCCATAGAGGTATCAACAGACTTACCGCCGTCAACAGCAGTGATGGAAGAACCATTTCCGAGATGACAGGAAACAATTTTCAGATTCTTGATGTCCTTGCCCATTGCCTTAGCGAGTGCGGCAGAAACGAATCTGTGAGAAGTGCCGTGGAAACCATATTTTCTGACATGGAGATTTTCATAATCTTCATAAGGCAGGCCGAACATGAACGCTTTTTCAGGCATAGTCTGATGGAAGGCAGTATCAAATACAACAGCCTGCGGAACAGATGCCGGCATTACTTTCTTACATGCGCGGAGAGCGAGAGCATGAGCATGATTATGAACAGGAGCAAGGTCACGAAGCTCATCAATTTTTTCGATAATTTCATCAGTAACGAGAGTAGTTTCGGAGAAGACTTCAGCACCCTGCACGATTCTGTGGCCGACAGCGGCAATTTCGCTCATATCCTTGATGACAGCGGCATCACCGGTAGTGAGGACTTCAACGAGTTTCATGAATGCTTCGGTATGTGTAGGGAAAGCGCAGTCGGCATCATAAGTTCTGCCGTCAGCGGTTTTATGGGAAACGTGGCCATCGATACCGATTCTGTCGCAGTTGCCTTTAGCGAGAACGCTTTCGTCATCCATGTTGAGAAGCTGATACTTAAGAGAAGAACTGCCTGCATTGACTACTAAAATTAACATACAAATTTCTTTCCTTTCGATTTAAAAAATTTAGATAAACAAAATGCTGAAAAAGCACTCTATTACTTATTATATACTTTTTTCAGAAAAAAGCAAGTCTTTTTTCTGAAAAACTAATATCTTTTCTGTAAATAATCCGGAAGGAGGGCGGATGATGAAAACCGGCGCGATTATCTGTGAATATAATCCACTGCATAACGGACATGCCTATCACATACAGGAGACGAAAAAAGCTGGTATCACGCATCTTGTGGCGGTGCTGAGTGATGATTTTGTACAGAGAGGTGATGCCGCCTTACTGAACAAATTCGACCGTGCAGAGCTTGCGGTAAAAGCCGGCGCGGATTTGGTAATCGAACTTCCCGTTCCGTATTCCTGCGCATCTGCGGAACTGTATGCACGGGGCGCGGTGCAGATACTGAAAGATTTGCATATCATAGACAGTTTATCATTCGGATGTTCAGGAGAAGTGCATCTTCTGGAGTCGCTGATTTCGGCAGAACAGGAAATTGAAAATTCCGGAAAAATACAGGAACTTCTGAAAGAGGGGTATTCTTATCCGTCAGCGATATATCAGGCACTTCCGGCGGAAATTTCCGGTGTGCTGACTGACCCGAACAATCTGCTTGCATTTGAATATCTGAAAGCCATAAAAAATCTGAAAGCTGATTTTGAGCCGTTCGCGATACAGAGGAATTCCGTTTTGCATGACAGTGCCGAACCATCCGGAAAGTTTGCGAGTGCGAGTCTCATCCGGAAGAAATTTTTCAGTCAGGACGATTATGAAAGCTATCTTCCGGAGGGAACGGCAAAACTGCTGACAGAACGGCGGAATCAGGGCAGAACTGCGGATTTCCGCCAGCTGGAATCGGTGATTCTTTACAGAATCCGGATGATGTCGGAATCAGATTTATTATTACTTCCGGATATGAATCTGAATCTTGCGAATCGTTTCCGGAAAGCACAGTCAGCAAATTCGCTGGAAGAATTTTTAAATTCTGTAAAATCGAAATGGGTAA
>JAFUWP010000454.1 GCA_017483405.1 Oscillospiraceae bacterium
CCATGCTTTCTCTGAATTTCAACACTTCTATTAAAGCATATTGTGGCTGGGAGTGCAAGTCCTTTGCGCTCTCTTTTTTATTTTTTCTTATCCCTTGCCAACGAAAATTTAACACTTACGGCAAAGGTTTTCCGATTCCGGCACGATTTGACTTTTTTCGATAAAAATGCTATACTGATATTGTCTTTATATTTTTCATCCAGAAGGAGTGTTTTCATGATAAATTATGATTCTCTTAAAAAAAATCTGATTGATGTCATCAAAGAATCTCAGATTAAAATCGGCTATACCCCGAACCCTGTCGGCCTGAGCTATCCGGTCGCTTCGCTCAACAGCTTTCTCGGAACAGAATGCACCGTTTCCGAAATGAAGGACGTTCTGCAAGATTTCTGCGAATCCGTCCGGAAGGAACTCGGCGACATTCAGATTTCGCTTTCCGAAACGAATTACTTCCTCACTGTTCCGCCGGAAGGCGTGAAATATATCCACGAACATGTGGAAGGCAGTCCCTTCCTGAAAGATTTTATTCACCTGCTCACCACTGAACACAATATCGGGATTGAAAAAATTCTGGAAATTTTCCGGAAATATTCCGATAACGTGATATGCAGGGAAATCCATGATGAAGAATTCAGCTATCTGATTTATTTTGCAGACGGCATTCCCGATGATTACAGATACTGCATTGATATTGATTTCGGACATGCGACTTATCACCGGTTTACTCCTGCTGATTATGATGCTCTCGGCTTTGCAGAATAAAAATGCTCCCTTCTGCCGTTCATGACAGAAGGGAGTTTTTATCATTTTTAAAATCAATTACTGCTGATACTCTTGTAAACTTCCTGCATTTCGGCCGGAACGCTCTTGATAATCACTGCTGCGCCGTTTTCTTCCACGGACTGTGCCTTATACGCACCGCCCTGACCATCAGCATTCTTCGGAAGAATATAGACTGTCCCTTCTGTAATCTCCTTTGCATATTCGGCAGGAATCTCGATAGTATTGCCGTCAATCTTCACGGATTCCACCGGAATGGTTTCCGTCAGGTCAAGAACACCGTCACAAAGTTCTACTTTGATTTCGTTCTTGAATTCCTGATGTGTCCATGCATACTTTGCTTTCTCTACGATTTCAGAAGCCTGTTTCACATCGACAGCAGAAATATCATCAATCAGAATGACACCTCTTTCGGCGGCACATGTCAGAATTTCTTTCATAGAGGAACTGCCTGTTACGAATCCGGTAGCTCTCATGGAGGCGGAAATCAAAAATTCCGGTGTGATGCTTTCATCCGGCTGAATGTCTGCATCTGCATCAATAATATCCCAGTCAGCGGCCGTCTGACGGTCGCCCTCGAATGTATTATCCGTCATCATGCCGAATGCCTGATTTATCATGTTTAATAATTCCGCGTTGGTCAGGATGGTGCTTTCTTCTTCGGGAGCAGAGGTTTCTTCTGCGATAGTTTCTTCCGGAACAGCAGTTTCTTCTGCAATGGTTTCTTCCGGAATGGTGGTTTCATCTGCGGCAGATTCCTCCGGAACGGCAGTTTCTTCTGCGGCGGATTCTTCCGGAACGATGGTTTCTTCCGGAACGGCGGTTTCCGCTTCGGTTGCGATAACTGTTTCTGCGGATGGTTCAGCAGAAACTTCCGATGATGCACCGCATCCGGTTACTGTCAGTGCTGTCAGGGCAAACAGCATAGCCAGCAGAACTTTTTTTCTGATTTCTTTTTTCATCATAAATCATACACCTTTCTTGCTTGCGTTTCTCTTAAATTTGTTTTTATTATCAGATAACGATAAATATTTTATCATATTTTCCGCAGTCTGTCAATAGTTTCACAATCTTTTCTGCATAAAATTTTACAAACAAATCGGCGCAGAATTCATATTCTCTGTAAAACTAAAAAACGCTGTCATCGACAGCGCATTTCTTAAAAAGCAGATTTTAATTTTTCCAGTTCCGCAAGATAATTCTCTTTTGAAAACTGATATGCAAGCGGATATATCCAGTTCCTGTGGTTGTGCCGGAATTCCTTCCAGATAACAGAAGTCTCCTCCTCCGTGATGGTACAGGTTACTGACCAGCATCCTGATTCTCCGCAGGCAGGACAGACAAATAAATCCGCCTGTCCGGAAATCTCTTTCAGCTCGTGCCAGAGTTCCTCCGCTGGAATACATCCATAATCACCAGCCCATTCCTCAGCTATATCGGGGTCTTCTTCGAGCAGAGTAAACGGCAGTTCCATCGGCTTGATGACAGCCCTCAAATCCGTATGATTGATAAGAATCTGCACAACAGGGATTTGTTTCAGAACATCAATATCCGCCCAGCGTTCGCCGGATGTTCCGGCAGTCATGATTTTCAGTTCCAGAATATCCATAGCCAATCAAGCCTTTCTGAGAATTTCCCCGATGATTGCAGAAATTTCATCCGTTTCCGGATAGAAAATCAAATCTGAAACATCTGTCCGGCCGGTTTCGGTTTCCAGAACTTTCAGGAGATAATCTGTTTCCGGTTCGGAATAACGACATTCCCAGACAGCGGTGATGATGTCCGAAAGTTCGGAATCTGAAAGATTTTGTTTTTCCGGTTCGGGCATCAGCAGAGAACGGGCGAAATCTTCCGGATTCGTCCATTCCCAGAATGCAAGCACTTCCCGAAAAGAAATTTCCGGTTTTCCGGTGAGGTTCTGCAACTGCTGTTCATATTCTTCCGGATTGTCTGCCCTGTTGATTTCTTCAATCATCTGCATCAGAGCGGAACGCTTTTTGTTATCAATTTCAGGAAATTTTATCATGTGTGATTCTCCGGAACGGCATACAGATTCAAATCCCATGCAGGAATATACAGTCGGTGACGGATGTAGAATTTATACTTCGGATTCAGCTTTCTGACCAGCAAAGGCAGTTCAAACAAATCCTGATTCCGATGATAAATCGAAACTGATAACTTCGGACTGTACTGATATATGCTCCGCGATGCCCCCCAGAGTGCTTCGCGCTCGAAACCTTCCACATCCATTTTGAGCATCGTCAATGGCTGACCTTTCAGCAGACCATCCACGCTCACTGCCGGAATGGTATCGCCATCCGGAGACAAAACCGACTGCCTTCCCGATTTGGAACTGAACGGCAGTTCCGTATCTTTGCACCATGCCACGCACTGATGTGCTTTGATATGCTTCAGATTATTTTCTTCGATATAGCGTTCCAGTTTTTTGAAATTTCTTCTGTCCGGCTCGACTGCGTGAATCATATAATATTTCTGATTGGTATAATTCAGCAGTTCCCTGATGGTATCGCCGTTATATGCGCCCAAATCGACAAAAGTTTCATTTCGGGACGGCCGGAGCACCGTCCGGAACACCTGTTCCGGCGATGACGAAATCGTCTCCAGATAGCGGATATTTCCGCTGATTTTGTATTGCAGTACATTCAGATAAACGCGCCGTGATTCATCATCCGCAAGCATTCTGTAAACCGCGTTGAATTCCTGCAAATGCTCCAGAAAATAATGATACGTGAACAGCCCGTCCCCGATGACAGGCACATCCGGCGCATACAGTGTATGCTTATGCGAGAGTTTCCGGATATACTGCACCAGTTCCGGATAGCCTGCCGCAAAAGCAAGCACTATCACGAAATTATCGACATTTTCTTCGATTTCGGATAATTTATGCACTTTGAATCCGGCGAACGAATGCCCTCTTACAAATTCATCACTTGCAAAAATTCCGGAAACCGGTATTCCGTATTCACGGAAAACTGACATGATTTTCACTGCACCGTCTCCCATGCCATAGATGAAAATAGGCCGCTTTTCCTGTCTGAGACGCTCCCAGCAGGATTTTGTTTCAGTCACAAGGCTTTCCAACCCTGCCCCTTTCGGGGGAAATGCAGTTACATTCATGTGATAGTGTTCCTTTCGTAAATTAATTATCAATTATCAGAAGAAACAGACCAGCTGTCAAATTCAGCTTCGGTCTGTTTTTCTGAACATTCTGTCCTGACTCCCATAATGATTGATAATCATTCATGGTTAATCATTATCGCTGTCATCGTCATCATCATTGTCATCATAATCATCATGATGATGATGCATCGGCGGTGCGCCGTAGAGGTCGCGCCCTCTTGTGCCGTACTTATCACGGGCGGCATTGACATACTTGTCGAACAGATTCATCACATCACGCGGACTCTTGACAATCATATCGAATTCCGGAAGGCTGACATCACGGCTGCAAATATGCACTGTTCCGCATCCTACAAGCCTTTGACCGAGTGTCTGTTTCAGTCTCTTGTCCGTGATTTTATATAAATCCACTTCATCTTCTGTAATATTCAGAAAACCTGTCCGGCAGATAAGTTTTGTTTCTGTCAGATAGTAGACTGTAAAAGACCACGGCAGACCCAAAAAGGTTCTTTTCCTGTCTTTCCAGATATATTCAATTTCATCCTTTGCCATGTTAAAAACTCCTTTCTGCCGGATAGATAATTTTAATTATAAAACGGCTTCTGTGATGCCGTTACCCATTGTCACGGTCTTGCCGCCGAACAGTGTCACCTTGAAGGTCTTACTCGTTTCGGATGCCGTTACCTTAACGGAATCTCCTGTTCTTGTCGCGGTGAGTGTCAGTTCCTGACGGGCTTCGCTGTTGAAGATTCTGGCTTCCGCAGTTTTGCCGTCTTCCAGATTGTAGATAACAGCTTCGGCATCCTGAACATAATCATAAACGCTGTTTTTATCGAAATTACCGTACATGATGATAGAATTCGGCTTTGCGAGAACCGGCATTTCCAAGAAACTGCATACCCGATGAATGTATCTGCCGCCTTCGTAGGTTTCGCCGGTGATGATGTCTGTCCATTTTCCGGCCGGCAGATAAACATCAGCCGTTCCGGCGGAATTCATAACCGGTGCGCAGAGCAGATTATCACCAAGCATATACTGCTTATCAAGATAGGGAACAGCAGGGTCATCGGCATAAGAGAGAACCATAGCTCTCATCATCGGGATGCCTGTATGTGAGGTCTTGACTGCCTGACTGAACAGATACGGCATCAGTCTGCCTTTCAGCTTTGTGAAGAAACGCAGAACTGCACATGCATTTTCGGGATTATCGGGAGTATCTTCCTCATAAGCCCACGGCACTCTGTAAGAAGTCGAACCGTGCAGTCTGGAATGGCTCGACATCAGGCCGAACGCGCACCAGCGTTTATAGACATCCGCAGAGGCTGTCTGTTCAAAACCGCCGATGTCATGCGAGAAATATCCGAATCCGGAGGCACACAGACTCAGGCCGCCGCGGAGCGTTTCTGCAATGGAGGTATATTCGGCAGAGCAGTCACCGCCCCAGTGAACGGGGAACTTCTGACCGCCGACTGTCGCACTTCTCGCGAACAGGCAGGCTTTATTCTTGCCGTTGTAGGATTCCAGCGTCTCGAAAACAACTTTGTTATACAGATACGTATAATAATTATGCATCGCTATCGGGTCAGAACCATCGAAATACTTGACATTTGTCGGGATTCTTTCGCCGAAGTCCGTCTTGATGGCATCGACACCGGTTTCCAGAATTTTTCTGAGATTGTCGGCAAACCATTTGCAGGCATCGGGATTCGTGAAATCGACAATTGCCATAGAGGGCTGCCAGAGGTCTGTCTGGAAAATACTGCCATCCAGATTATGAATGAAATAGCCCTTTTCTGCGCCTTCATCGAACAATCTGGAACGCTGGGAAATATACGGATTAATCCAGCAGCATGTGCCGAGGCCTTTTTCATGCAGACGTTTCAGCATAGCAGGCGGGTCGGGAAAATTATTGGTATCCCACTCGAAGTTTGTCCATTCATAGCCCTTCATCCAGAAGCAGTCGAAATGGAACATCTGGAGCGGAATATCACGCTCGAACATGCCGTCAATGAATTCGTTCACGGTTTCTTCGTTATAGTCAGTTGTGAACGATGTGGACAGCCATAATCCGAACGTATTCGCCGGAGGGAGTGAGGGCTTTCCGGTCAAATCGGTATATTTCACAAGTACCTGTTCCAGATTTTCACCGCCGAAGAAATAATATTCCATTTCTTCGCCGGAAAGTGTCATCGAAACTTTGGAAACCGTATCGGATGCGACTTCGTAGGAAACTTTTCCGGAACTGTTCACCAGTACGCCGTAACCTCTGGAAGATACATAGAACGGAATCGACTTATAGCTCTGTTCGGAGCATGTACCGCCGTCAGCATTCCAGATTTCGACATTCTGGCCGTTCTTGACGAAAGTCGTGAACTTTTCGCCGAAACCGTAGATACATTCGCCGACATCCAATAATAACTGTTCGCGGATGTAGGTACTTCTGGTATCTACAGGGTCATTGAAAAACTGGTCATCTGCCTGTACTGCGACACGCGCGGCCGCACGGAACTGATTTTCTTCGATATAGCTTGTCGAACGCCATGCACCGCCGGTGAGTCTCTTTCCATCGTAGGAGAATTCGACATCCCAGTCAAAAGCCTTCTTGATTCTGACTTTTGTCTTGCCGGCAGTCATCTCGATGAAATCATCGGCTTCGTTGATTTCTGCCTGATAATTTTCAGGTTCATGGAGTTCAAATTTCGGCTGATTCTTGACAGTTCCTTTGTGATGTACGATATGCACCTTGATAGTATCATCTGCAACGGCAGTATACGTAATTTCGAGTGTAACGCCCCCCAGCGTCATAGCACGGTTATAGATAGCATTGGTTGTCGCAAAGACGGTAATCGAATTTGCAGTGTGTGTGACTTCATAAGCCTGTGTGGCATAATACACCTGATAGCCTTTCTTATTAAGCCACAGTCCGTCAGAAAATTTCATATTTTTTTCATACCTCCAGTAAGAATTTTTCCAGCGCAGTTATATTTTTATTTTAGCATATTGCATATTAAAAGTCAAGCATTTTTGTAAGATATTCCCGAAATCGCCCCTCCGGAACGGGTTCTTTCCGTTAGGCATAATGCTGTGATACCGGCCGTTCCGGAGGCGAAAAGATGTGCATTTCTACAAAGCCTGCTCTCTTGATTTTTTTTCCGCTTTATGCTATAATATAAATAACTATAATTTTAGCAAGGACTGATGAACATGAATTATACTGAAGCAAAAGCAAAA
>JAFUWP010000455.1 GCA_017483405.1 Oscillospiraceae bacterium
AGATGATTGGTCGGTTCGTCCAGAAGCATGACGTTAGCATGTTCGAGCATCAGCAGAGCGAAACAGACTCTTGCGCGTTCTCCGCCGCTGAGTGCCGAAACCGGCTTGAATACATCCTCCCCCGTGATGCGCACCTGTCCCAGCAGATTCCGGATTTCGCCGTCAAGCATTGCCGGAAATCTGTCATGCAGTTCATCAATCACGGTATTATTCGGATTCAGATTTGTGCTCTCTTGGTCGAAATATGCCGTTTTGATATTTTTATTGAATTTCATGATGCCCTCATGAGGGAGAATATTCAGAATTTCCTTCATGAGCGTGGATTTTCCGATGCCGTTCACGCCGATGATACCTAATTTTTCGCCTCGGCGGACGATGAAATTAATCTCATCAAGCAGTTTCTTCCGGTTTGCGCCCTCCCCTACTGAAATATCCGCGTTGCGGACTTCCAGAACTTCCTGAGGAGGTTCAATCTCGTAGGTAAAACTCAATCCGGCGCGTTTCTGCGCGGTCACGGGCTTTTCGATGCGCTCCATCTTATCGAGCTGTTTCTGACGGCTTTTCGCGCTTTTCGATGTCGATGCCCTTGCCATGTTACGGGCGACATAATCTTCTAATTTCGCGATTTCCTTCTGCTGAAGGGCATATTCCTTCGCCTGACGCTCGACAGCCGCGGCTTTCAGAACCGTATAATCTGAATAATTTCCGCGGAATCTGGTCAGCTTTCCGCGTTCGATTTCGCAGATACTCGTGCAGAGCTTATCCAAAAAATAACGGTCATGCGAAACTATCAGGAGCGCGCTCCGGCTTGATTGCAGATATTCTTCCAGCCATTGGATAGTATCAAAATCCAGATGGTTGGTCGGTTCGTCCAAAATCAGCAGATTCGGCGATTCCAGAAGTAACTTGCAAAGCGCAAGCCTTGTTTTCTCTCCGCCGCTGAATCCCGAAACAGTCCGGTGAAATTCCTCCTGCGTGAATCCCATGCCAAACAGCACCGTCTTGATTTTGACATCAATTTCATAACCGCCGTTCATCTGAAACCATGCTGAAATCCGGTCATATTCTTCGAGAATTTTTTCGTTATGATGTTCGAGTTCCTGTTCGAGTTTCTTGATTTTCTCCTGTGTTTCAAGTAAATCAGAGAATACGCTCTGCATTTCCTCCCAGACAGTCAGACTCGAATCCAGCGCGGCTGACTGCGCCAGATACCCGACTGATGTCTTGGATGCCCTGATAATCTGTCCGTCACCTTCCTGTTCATGGTCGGGAAGAATCTGTCCGAGCAGAATTTTCAGCAATGTGGATTTTCCGCATCCGTTCGCGCCGATTAAGCCGATTCTGTCATTATCTTCAATCTGCAAATCAATATCAGACAATAATTTCACGCCGTTATAAATTTTATTTATCTTCACTGCTTTGAGCAGCATACTATCACCCTTGATTCGTTAATTTTTTATTTCTCTTTTTTCAGAATTTCAAGAAACAAATCCTTGATTTTCTTCTTGCCTTCGGGGGTATCGAGTTCTTCCTGACGCATTTCGCCGTTATAGAGCATTTCCATCAGCTGGATGTAAGCTTCGCCGAGGGCAGTTGTCAGTGCACCAGCAGTCGCAGCAGAAATCGTACCACCAGCAATAGAACCTAGACCAGGAAACAGTTTCAGCAGACCAGAAACCATTGTCCGTCCCAGAAGTGTAGCACCTCCCCAGCCAAAAGTAGAAGACAAAACGCATGTCAGGACACTTTTCGATATATCTAGTCCAAATGCGGCAGTAATTGCTGTAAGCATACCGAACTGAATCGGCAGAAGAACCGCAGCATCAGAAAACGGAATCGGCGCAGCTCCTGCAGCTGCGGCGGATGTGGCAGCTGTGATAACAGCAGTCTGTGCAAATTTTTTTTTCATTTTTAGAGAAACTTTCTGCACATTAATCAAAGTCGCCTGCAATTCATTTGGAAGTTCCTGTCCCATTGCGCCAATCAGATTCGTCAAACCAGATGCCGGAATATTTCCTTGCGCCTTTGCCACAACAGGAATGACTTTGCAGATATGCAAATTTTCCTTTTCGATTTCTCTTTTGAGTTCTTCTGCATCTTCTTCAAAATAGGATTTTGTCAGGACAATAAAGACCGGAACAGGATTTTCTTTGTTTTCTTCGGTAAATTCTTTTAGCCATTGTAGCTCCGATTCTTCTATCCGGCTGGATTGTGCATTGATACAGTACCAGATGCAGTGAATGGCATTATCCAATTTGGTATTCTGTTTTCTGGCCTTGGAATAAAAATTTCCGTTTTCGTTATCGAATGCCGAAACGCCAAGACGTATCAATTTCAGCACA
>JAFUWP010000456.1 GCA_017483405.1 Oscillospiraceae bacterium
CGGAGTTTTTTTGTGAGCCGATTCCGGAACAGTGCAAAAATCAGGATAAGTGCCAGCAGAAGAAATGCTGTCAGCATCATCGCCCTTAAATATGTGCGCTTTGGTTTTGTCATGGATTTGATACCTCTGTATAAAAACGGATAGGGTTATAGATTTATTATATCACATTTTTGAAATATTTGCAATAAAAAATCAAAAATTTTATACAAAAATTTATTAAAAATCATGAGAAATAGAAATACCGTCCGAAAAAATTACGGACGGTATGATTTTCATGAGGATGATTCTGCCATCAGACGGTGAACAGCAGGTCAACATAAGACGGCATCGGCCAGTCTTTGGAAGACATGTTAGTTTCCAGTTCATCGACCAGACAGCGGAGATTCTGCATTGCAACGAAGACATCGGAACGGCAGAATTTTGCAGTTGCTTCGACATCTTCGATACCCTGAGCGGCGATGACTTTTTCATCCAGAACGCGCACCGCATCGGAAATACCGGAAGTCAGCGCGGATAATCTGGAGGCATAGCCGATTTCAAAAGCATTGTCAATGCCGAGTTCCTTCTTGGTGAGGGCGGCATCGCAGACTTCTTTTGTGACTCTGACAGCGGCAGGAATAATCTGTTTTCTTGTCATATCCAGCATGGTGAGGGCTTCGATATTGATGACTTTGCTGTAATTTTCGAGCAGAATTTCGGTTCTGGATTCCAGCTCGACTTTCGTGTAAACTTTGAATTTCTCGAAAATAGAAACATATTCCGGACGGGTATACAGAGGAACGCAGTCCACGGTAGAAACCAGATTCGGCAGGCCGCGGCGTTTGGCTTCTTCAATCCATTCATCAGAATAGCCGTTGCCGTTGAAGATAATCTGCTTGTGTTCCTTGATGGTTCTGACGAGCAGAGCTTTGAGAGCCTTTTTGAAATCATCTGCTTTTTCGAGTTCATCAGCAAACTGACAGAGTTCTTCTGCAATGATAGTATTGATGATAGTATTCGTGCAGGAGATGGAATCCGCCGAGCCGAGCATACGGAATTCAAACTTGTTTCCGGTGAAGGCAAACGGAGAGGTTCTGTTTCTGTCGGTGGTATCTTTCTTGAAGTTCGGAAGGGCATCGACACCGATGTCGAATTCCGCAGTACTGGAAACGTATTTTTTTCCGTTTTCGAGTGCTTCGATAACTTCTTCGAGTTCCGAACCGATGAACATCGAAACGATAGCCGGAGGGGCTTCATTTGCGCCGAGACGATGGTCATTTCCGGCGGATGCGGCAGAAAGTCTCAGCAGGGGAGCATATTCATGAACGCCCTTGATAAGCGCACAGAGGAAAGTTAAGAACTGCATATTTTCCTGCGGTGTATCACCAGGGTCAAGCAGATTCTGCCCGTCATTCGAGGACATAGACCAGTTATTGTGCTTGCCCGAACCGTTGATGCCGGCAAACGGCTTTTCATGCAGAAGGCAGACAAGGCCGTGTTTCAGAGCGATTTTCTTCA
Organism: Oscillospiraceae bacterium; assembly: GCA_017483405.1. Classification (GTDB taxonomy): domain Bacteria; phylum Bacillota; class Clostridia; order Oscillospirales; family Ruminococcaceae; genus UBA3855. The sequence goes on from JAFUWP010000456.1 coordinate 1,498, forward strand.
TCAGTTCCATAGTCAGCTGATTATGGTCAGCGGAAATATTGGAAGTCGTGAAGACCGGTGCTAATTCATGCTGGCACGGGGCAACTTCGTTATGCTTTGTCTTGGCATAGATGCCGAGTTTCCAGAGTTCGTTATCCAAATCTTTCATGAAGTCGGAAACTCTCTGCTTGATATTGCCGAAATAATGGTCTTCCAGTTCCTGACCCTTCGGGGGCTTTGCGCCGAACAGAGTACGGCCGGTGATGACTAAATCTTCTCTCTGGTCGTAATATTTTCTGTCAACTAAGAAATATTCCTGTTCCGGCCCTACAGTGGTCATGACTCTGGTAGCTTTGGTATTGCCGAACAGTCTCAGGATTCTCAGTGCCTGTTCGTTGACGGCTTCCATAGAACGGAGCAGAGGGGTTTTCTTATCCAGAATTTCGCCGGTATAAGAGCAGAATGCTGTCGGAATGTACAGGGAATCATCTTTGATAAAAGCATCGGAAGTCGGGTCCCATGCCGTATAGCCTCTGGCCTCGAAGGTAGCGCGCAGACCGCCGGACGGGAACGAAGATGCATCCGGTTCGCCCTTGATTAATTCCTTGCCGGAGAATTCCAGAATCACCTGACCATGCGGTGCAGGTGTGATGAAGGCATCATGCTTTTCAGCAGTCACGCCGGTCATCGGCTGAAACCAGTGTGTGTAGTGCGTTGCGCCTTTTTCGATAGCCCAGTCTTTCATAGCGTTGGCGACAACATCGGCGACTTCGGGGCTGAGAGCCGTTCCGAACTGCTTTGTTCTGACAACCGCCTTATAGGCATATTTGGGCAGTCTTTCGCGCATTGCAACATCGTTGAAGACATTACAGCCGAAATATTCTGTTACTTTAGAATTTACCTGCATGAGAAAAAAACCTCCTTGAAAATAAAAAAACAATGACGTTTCGGATAAACAGACAAGCACAGTTTTTTCTGATTCTGTGGGTGATTCTGCACATCCGAAACGCCATTGTTTCGTTTGCATATCTTGTTCACAAGAAATATCATACACTAAAAAAGGAGATTTGTCAAGCGGTTTCTGAAATTTCGTCAGTTTTGCAGAAAAACGGGTATGTCCTCTTAAAAAAATAAAGTATAATAAATCAAAAACTTTATTTTATTAAGAAAACGGCCGGAGTCAGGCATATTTCTCACCAAAAAGCAAAAAATAAATATCATAAAATAAAAATTTTAAAATGCATCTTGACTTTTATGCAGAATTGTGATATAATAATCACATACGTTGGAAAAATATGTGTTTTTTGACGTAAAAATTCATCTAAAAGGAGATAGAAGAATATGTCTGCAATCAATCTGGATACAAATGATGTTTATGAGTTTGAATATAATGGCAATGCCATTGTTGTCGAAAACTCGGAACTGAAAGCCGCTATTGTACTGAAAATCAATGGCGAAGTCAAGGCAGAATCCAAGGGAATTAAGGCCGTGACCGGTATCGGCGCACTGGAAGCCAAACTTGAAACCGGCGAAATTGTATCGGCATCCCTGAAGAAACTCAATATCGGCGATACGGAATGCAAAGTCACCGTAAACGGCAAGGAAATTGAACTGAAAAATCAGTCCCACGGCAAGAAAGACCTCGGCGATGATGCCGCAAAAGCAGTAAAAGATACCGCTGAAAAGGCTGTCGATGCCGCAAAATCTGCCGCTGATAAAATCAAGAACAAGTAATATTGACAATACCGTCCGGAACACTCCGGACGGTATTCTTTTAAGAACGATACATAATTTGTTCCGCCAGTTTTCCGTGACTCGTCATGTAATACGCTGTACAGAATGCCGCCATCGGCAGAAAGCTCACAAGCAGGAGCGTCAGCAGGCCGGAAACCGGCAGAGTCAGCGCGCTGACATCCGTGCTGAACATGTTGCAGAGATTCAGAAACGGCGCGCATAATAATTTATAACTCCTGTAGAATTCCGGATGAATCAGATTCTGCCTTGCACAGAATAACAGAATCCAGCAAATCAGAAACGGCAGACTGCTGATAAATCCCAGTCCGGAAATCTGTAATTTTTTTAACGAAAGATGCTGTTTCCGATGCGTTTCGGCAATGCTGTATCCGGCCTGACCACATAATCCGGCCAGAATACTGCATGTACAGACCGTACAAATCAGTCTCAGCAGAAGATGTCCCGAAAAGGATAACGTCAGATTGATAAAAAGTGTCAGAAATTCGGCCAGTATCAGCGAACCGAAAATTTTCAGAACAGATTTCATAAAACCGCCTTTCTGTGGTATACTAGTCTTGAATTCAATCAGCAAAGGAGTGTAGAACATGGAAGAAGAAATCACCAGTCCGGTCAGCAACGTCCTCAACGGCTATTATAAAAATGCGGATATGGGGGCATCTGCCATCACCAGTCTGCTGAGTGCCGTCACGGACAGGAACTTCCGGAAGGAATTATTCTATCAGCGTGAATATTACGAACATCAGAAACAGAATCTCACTTCCCAGATGGCGGAACATTATCAGATTCCCGAAAAACAGGGCAAAATGGCAAAACTCTGGACAGATGTCACCATCCGCATGAAGAAGATGAAGGGCCTTGATGTTCAGCAGGCCGCGAAACTCATGGTCGAAGGCACGAACATGGGCATGATACAGCTTCATCAGGTGCTGAATCAGAATCCCGAAATCCCAGACGAAATCCGTCAGCAGGGAAAGAAAATTCTCTCTCATGAACGTGAATATCTGGACCGGATTACTCCCTATCTGTAAAGGAGCGATGAACTATGCATGATACCGAACCGCCTGTCAGAATTTATATTCCGCATTCTCTGGATTCTGAACATCCGGCTATGCCCGATTTGAATGATGCACCTGTCAGAATCTATACGCCGGCGAAATAATGCCGGTGCTACTTATAACATATTTTGATTTTGCTGGTCGGTTAATTTTGAATAGATTTTTTTAAATTTTTTCTTAGCTTTCTTATCACTTCGTCCTGACCATAATGTGAGTTGCTGACCGGTTTCTAATTCTTCCAGTGTAATTTCATTATAAAGAATATAATCCCATGTAAGCATATACTGTTTTTGATTAATTTCTAGAAATTTTCGCTTTTCTATAAATCCATAAGGTTCTTCTTTTATCACATACTCCACTATATCAATAGTAGAGCCGAGAAGCTTTTCAAGAATTGAAATAAGAGCTGGTGTCATGTATATTCCTCCCGTTCAGATTTCTCCGTTTTCTTTCCGGCAGGCTTCGCAGATACCGTAAAGAACAGTTTTTGACTGGTCTATCTGGAATCCGTGATGCTCCAGAATATGTTCTTCCAGTTCGCAGAGATGCTCACATGTCACATGATATAATTTTTCGCACTGCATACATTTCAGATGAAAATGCCGGTGACATTCTTCCGAATCCGGCAGATACTCATAACATGCCCCTGTCCGGCTGTCAATCGTATACTTCCGGAGAGTGCCATCATTCACAAGCTGGTCAAGCTGCCTGTAGATGGTCGCTGTCCCGACTGTTGTACCGTCCTGATTCAGATGATGCGATATTTCCTGCGCGGTGATATGCTGGCTCGGATGCGAAATCAGATATTGCAGAATTTTTTCTTTCTGTTTGGTTTTATAGCCACCTCCGCCGTTTTGTTTCATGCAGAAGCCTCCTTACAAAAAATGAAGTAAAATCAATCTATCTTGATTGTAACATAGTTTTTGCATTTTGTCAAGAATCCGTCAGCAGAAAGAAAAAATCCGTCCGGAAAGAATATCCGGACGGTCTGTATTTTTTCTTGTGCTGTATTGAGATTATTTTTTTCTCTGCATGGTTTTCAGATTAGTTCTGCCGAGGATATAATCTGTAGAAACATCATAAAAATCTGCAAGTACAAGCAGATGTTCTACGGGAATTGTCTGGAAACCGCGTTCATATCTGGAATACACCGTCTGACGGATATGCAGAATTTCGGCTATCTGCGTCTGGCTCATATCCATATCTTCCCGCAGGTCTCTGAGTCTTTGAAAATACACAAAAATCATCTCCAATATTTGTAAAGTCTGCCGATTTTTCGTAAAAAATCGGTTCACTATTGACTTTACCATATTTCTATGATATAATGTTTATGTTAGTACTTTTTAGTACTAACACATAGATAAAGGAGGGATTTTCATGGAAACACCTGAAAATTTACAAGAACCGCAAAGTGTAACACCCATTCCAACTGTTATTCAGAAACCAAAAGATTATTTATACACTCCCAGAGTGATTTTTTGTATTCTTGGGATGGTGCTAGGGCTTTGTCTTGTGATTACTGTTATATTTGATGTACATGCTTTGTTTGATGAACTAAATACGTATTCTGGCACTTATATTGACTCAGCAGAATTTGGCGGAGATTTCTATACTTACATTTATGAGGGCGTACAAAAAACAGGCAACAACGTACATAATGTAACCATATCAGTGAATAAATTTGCGCGTAACTGCTGTCTTTTGTTTGGTTCAGGATTTTTCCTAGGTTTCGGAATCAAGCTGTTTGAAGTAATTGCCCAGCACAAACGGTATCAAGAGGGAATGTAATATGCAGACAACAGAAAAAAATATGCAGAAATATGAAACTTATACCCAAAATATGAACCGACTGAATCAAGCTTTGCAGAATAATTCCTATTATGAAGCAATTCTGATTGAATATGCCACCATAGAAGACAGGACAAACAGCATTCTTTCAGATGCCGGATTTGAGATAAAAAAGAAAAACGGCTATTATTTAGGAATAGCCGAAAAACTGAAAATTATGAAAAACAAATCTCCTTTTACAGATGAGATATGCAGGGAAAAATGTTCTCTGGAATTGATTGAATCCATTGATTGTTGGAAAAAGGAAAGAGATAATTTAATTCATAAACTGATGGAACAGCCTGTAGATGAAGAAAAACTTCAAATTCTGGCAGAACAAGGAAAAGAACTTTTCAGAGAATTGGATAATTCTGTAAGAGCTTTAAAAAGAGTAATTAAAAAATGAGGTGGAATAAGATGGAAAATCAACGTGTTTGTGAAAAATGCGGAAAAGAGATAAAAGAGGGACAAAACTTTTGCAGTGGGTGTGGTACGGCAATTAAAACCACTGGATTTACTGCAAAAGATACTAAGATTATAACTAAAAAATTACCTATTATTGCGATTGGCACAGTTTTTCTTATCGGGATTATAATATTGGTTATTCCTAAGCTTATGAAGTCCGCCTACGATTATGTGCAGGAAGGAAATTTTGAAAAAGCTTATCAAATTGCAGAGGGTAATAGTACTCAGGATGAGGTTCTGCAAAAATGGATTGATAATTGTTTAGAAAATCAGGATTATGAACAGGCTTATAAAATTGCAGAAGGTAATAGTGCTCAAGATGAGGTTCTGCAAAAGTGGGTTGACAGTTACTTAATGGCAGGAAATTATGAGCAGGCATATTCTGTTACAGAAAACAATGAGGAACTGCATAATAATGTCTTGATGGAAAATATGATTGCATATATTGCAAAGGATATTCCAGACTCTTTAAAAACTCCAGATTCTTTTGTTTTACGTGATGCATGGGTTAACAGTAAAGCAAAAGAATGTGTTCTGTATGTCAGCGGAACCAATGGCTTTGGAAGAACAGCCTCAAGCTACTGGTATTACACATATGATACCGATAAAAAAAGTACACCCTCTATACTACATTATCGGATTTAGAGCCAGAAGAAGACAAGCCCTGGGATGATGTAAGTGATATGTTGGAAAAGACACTAAAAAATTTTGCGAGAGATGACGTTAAAGAAATAATATCAAATGATGAGTTTGAATTAAAAAAAGATAGTATTAAAAATATTAATTATCTGTTTGAAGAGGAAGTATTAGAAAATGTAGAGTTACTTCCAGACAATCGTAAGCGTAAAATAAAATAGCAACTTTGCAAGAGTAAAAATCTCGTGTATAATAAAGGCTAAGCAACTCTATAGAGCAGATGAGAAAATGCAATTTAGTCTATGGAGTAAGCTGGAGTAAATTAGACACGGGAGGAA
>JAFUWP010000457.1 GCA_017483405.1 Oscillospiraceae bacterium
CGGCAAATCAGCTGTTTGATGCCTATCTGAAACAGGCCGAAATGACACTTGCATCACTCGGAAAGGAAGTCACACTGACAAAAGACAACTATGCCGAAGAAATCGACAAGGCTGTCGAAGAACTTGATTATCGCTCTCTGCGCGATTTGAAAGAGGCTCTTGATGGTGTAAAGGATTTTGCTGACGGCATGAGCGAATATAAAGACGGTGTAGGCGAAGCCTTTTCCGGTTCGCAGGAACTTTCTGACGGTGTGAACGAACTCCGTAAGGAAACCAATAAATTATTAGATGAAATCTTCGAGATTGATATTGACAATCTGATAACATTCATTCCTGCCGAAGATAACATCCGTATCGGCGCGGCGGCCGGAGATGTTGTCATGAATAAGAATGTCGGCTTGATTGCCGGACTGGTAGTTCTGATATTATTCACGTATGTGATTTCCGTTTTCGTGATTCATCAGATTGAGAAAGAAGCTCCTGTTATCGGCGCGCTTTATTCGCTGGGAGTAAAGAAAAAAGATTTACTTCTGCATTACATTACACTGCCGGTTATGATTGCCTTTATCGGAGGGCTTATCGGCATGATTGCAGGGTTCAGTCCTGCCGGAATTGATGTGCTTGCCTCCAGTACTTATGATTATTATTCTGTTCCGAAGTTTCCGTCCGTTTATCCGGTATATCTGATAATTTACAGCGTGATTCTTCCGCCGCTGATTTCCGCGGCTGTCAATACGATAGTGATTAATAAGAAACTTTCGCAGACGGCACTGTCGCTTATCAAGAATGAACAGAAAGCATCGAGTTACAGGCAGTTCAATCTGAAATCGAAGAATTTTATCAGAGTGTTTCAGATTCGGCAGATGCTGAGGGAATATCGTTCCGCCGTTGCGGTTATCGCCGGAATGCTGGTATGTATGTTATTATCGAACATCAGCCTTGACTGCGCTGTCATGTGTCAGGCGGTCAAGACGGATAATCTTGCCGATACGCATTATGAGTATATGTATCTCTACAAATATCCGGAAGATACCGTTCCGCAGGGCGGAGAATCGGCTTATCTGGAAACGCTCACGATTCCGTGTTATGATTATACGCTGGATGTTTCCATTATCGGGCTGAATCCCAACAGTAAGTATTTTGAAGCCCGTCCCGTATCGAGCCGGAATAAGGTTGTCATCAACAATTCTCTGCATGAGCGTTTCAAGCTGAATGTGGGTGATACGTTCACGCTGAACGATTCCACCGGTGATATGAGCTATACATTTACGGTAGATGCCATTGCACAGTATTCTGTCGGATTTGCGATTTTCATGAACATCGACAGTATGCGCGAACTGTTCGGGCAGGAGGAGGATTATTTCAACGCGGTCTATTCTGACAGCGCACTGTCCGTGGAAGAAGGCAGGCTCTATTCCGTCATGACGAAAGCCGATATTGAAAAAAGTGCCGGCGTTTTTGTAGATATGATGCTCCCGATGGTGATTACACTTCTGAGCGTTTCACTGCTGATTTTCTGCGTGGTGATGTATCTGATGATGGGTGTGATGATTGACCGTTCTGCATCCGGCATATCTCTGATGAAGATTTTCGGTTATCGCGCGAATGAAATCCGGAAACTCTATCTGAACGGAAATACGCTTGTGATTGCGCTTGGAGCATTGATATGCATTCCGGTCAGCAAAGCGATTATGGATGCCCTGTATCCGTCTTTCATCGCCAATGTTGCCTGCGGTATGAAAATCGCGTTTCCGTGGTATCTGTATGCTGGTATCTATGCGGTTGTCATGGTGAGTTATTTCATCATTAATTTTATGCTGATTGGAAAAATCAATAAAATTTCTCCTGCGGAAGTTCTCAAAAATCGTGAGTAACATCGGCAGAAGATAAAAAATCAGCCGGAGCTTTTTGGCTTCGGCTGATTTGTTTTATCTTCCGATATGATGAATCGTAATTACCCCGGGGCCTGTATGTGCGCCGATAATCGGTGATAAAGTTTTTATTTTAATCACGATATTCGGGTCTTCGGCAAGAAGCATACTTTTGAGTCTTGTTGCGCCTTCGATGTCATCCGAATGTGTGATATACACAACAGGATTATAAGATTTATTTTTGTTTTCCATATATAAATCTTTAAGCAGTTCACCGGCTTTCTTACTTCCCAGTTTTTTGTTAATCTGACGAAGGATACCATCGCTGGAAATTTCAAGAATCGGCTTGACACCGAGCAGTGTTCCGATGAAAGATTTGCTTGCGGAAGTTTTTCCGTCACGGCGGAGATAATCCAAATCATTCACATAGAACCAACTGCGGACTTTTCCGCATAATTGAGATAACTGCTGGGCATTGGCTTCGAGCAGATAGCCATTTTTTTTATTTCTGACAGCTTCTTCGGCAATGACGCCGACACCGCCTGTTGCAGAAAGAGAATTCAGGATACAGATAGGCCGCTGTCCGTAACGGGATTCGATGGCTAATTTAGCCGCTATTGCCGAATTATAGGACGGGGACAGTCCGCCGGAAAAGCAGATATATAAAATACCGATGCCATGTTTCACAAGCGGCTCGAATACGCTTTCATAATATTCCTGTGAAATCGGTTTGGTTTGAGTTGTTTCGCCGTTGCGCTGGTTATCGTAGAAATTTTTCATAAAAGCATCAGTTTCCATTCCGGTGCAGTCGATATTTTTGTAATTATGTGTATACTGCATCGGAAGTACGGTGACAGCATTTTCCTTTATATAATTCACATCAATATCTGCCGCGGCATCCACAAAGATTTTGTAATCGTTCATAAAAAATTCACTCCTAATTAAGTTTTGATATAACCGTCACGGAAAGAAGACAGATTAACAATAGTTTGGAAAACTATACAAAATACATCTCCTTAGTTGATATTATATCATGAAATTCAACAAATGTCAAGGCTTTTTTCATATAATATTTTAAATAGAAAAATTTTTC
>JAFUWP010000458.1 GCA_017483405.1 Oscillospiraceae bacterium
AAACACATACTTTTTTTCAAAAGCCCTTGACAGGATGTGAAAACTATGATATAATCTCAATATAGTCAAGGAACTTCTGAACCATTTATTTTATCAATCTTCGGCGAGGAGAGGTGATTGTATGGGACTCATTATCTGTTTTCTTTGATTTTTTTGCACCGCAGGGTGGTTGAAACTAGAACTCTGCTCCTGATACATGTGCTCTTACTGTTTTATAGCCCCCATCACCATAGGGTGGTTTGTGTATCGTCGTACGACGTTTGAAATTTGAAAACAGAAAACTCCCTTCCGGAACTAACCGGAAGGGAGTTTTTTATTTTATCTGGTTTCGATTATCTCTTTTTCTTGCCTTTTCCGTAACCTCCGCCGTTTCCGGAGGAATATCCGCCGGCTTTCCGCTTGTTCGGATAGTACGGAAGATGCTGGTCTTCATCATTCAGGGACGGTAGCTTGTAATAATATTTCATCGGCTGGCCGATGCTCCGCAGTCCGTCACGGTTCTGCGCAAACCATTTGAAAATATCTCCGCCGGTGGGATTCAGGGAAGGATATTGAATATCTTTTCCGTCCACCGCATCGAAATTGGTTACTTTCAGGATGTTATCCACATTCTGCTGATTGGCGAACACTTTTCTGAGCTGTTCGGGAGTCCATTCGTAAGGCGTTTCCTGATAGATGCCATCGGAAAATGTTCTGACGGTAACGGCATCGACTGTAATTTTTGCAGACCCCAGTCCGATAGGCTTGCCGTGGCCGACTTTATGGCAGTATCTGGAATCCGGTGTATTTTCGCCGAGTGTCAGCGCGAACAAAAGCTTTTTAAGCGCATCTTCCGGAATCTGGTCGAAATACACCTCGAAGTGGAATTCACTGTCCGGCTTGACGAGCTGAACACGCGCATCCATGTTGTTGCCTTCTTTATTTTTGGCATCGGATTTGATTTTTCTGGGGTCATCATTATGATGCCAGTAATATTTCCGTCCGGCGATGGTAACACCTTTATCATCAGCGCAGTACTGCTCATCTTTGCTTTTGAGATAGAATTCAAAAGAAGAAAGACGCGGAGAAGCAAGAATCGGCAGAGTAAACTTTTTATCGAAACAGTCCGGATTTTCGCAGACAGCATCCGAAAAGCGGATTCTGCTTGCTTTTGCGAAACTGCCGGAGTCATCCGATTTGCGGACAATGCCGAACAGTGCGCAGGATTCGCAGATAGTATCTGCTGTATTGCAGGGATTCAGATTGATGTCTTTCAGGAAGTCAACCGGCTGGCGATAGAAAATTGTTCTGGACATCTGGGAAGGTGCGAGATAATAATTCTGTCCTTTTTTGTAATACCAGACGGGGAGGAGCGTACCGCCTTTCTGCATTTTCCGGAACTGACTGAGATAATCTTTGGCAATCTGCTTGTTTTTCGTTTGATACCGAAGTTCATTCTTGATTGTGTTGAAAATATTTTCTTCCAGAAGGCGGATGCTTTTTTCAGTAAGCTTGACAGACTGGTCTGTTTTCTCGAAGATGCTGTCTTTGTTTTCGATAGGCTTTCCGGCCATTTTGGAGCGGAATCTGTCTGTTTTGTGAACATAGCCTTTTTTGGGAGAAGAATTATCCAGCTGGAAATACTGAATTGTTCCGGCTCTGCCTTTTTTGGAATAATACGTAAAGCCGACATAATCGCCTGTACGGTAACTGCCGAGCTGAGTATTATTTTCATCTTTGAATCTTCTGGCAGTATGGAGGATATAGCCGTTTTCGGTATGCTCGATAAGTCCGGCAGATTCTTTATTGAGACGGGATGAGAAATAATCTTCATCTTCGGCATTGGTAGAAGACAGACAGGAATCTGTCAGAGCTTCATAGATACTGCGGATTGTTCCGCGCAGAGAACTGCCCATGATGACAGCTTTTCCGTCTATCTTGAAGAAATCGAAATCGCGTTCGCTGACTTTATCGCAGACCGCGAGCTGAGTACGCGATGTCAGCGTACAGCAGATTTTTCCGGAAAGCAGAGAGGATGTGAAATACTCTGCATATTCTTTTTTAACGCCCTGACCGACCGGAATAAACGTATAAGGATTGATAAAGCCGTCCATCAGGATTCCCCCTTTCTGAGATACTGTACAATTCTGAAATCTGTAATCTGAGCGATGCCCTGTTCATCGTAGGAGATATAATTCCGGATTCTGATTTTTTCGGCGTCTTCCACGGGGAGGGTGTATGCGCCTCCGCCGGTAGCGATATAGGACGTTCCGGAAGATTTTTCGGTATCAATATCAAGATACTGGTCTTCCGGAATATAATCATATTCACCGGCAGTATCATCAAT
>JAFUWP010000459.1 GCA_017483405.1 Oscillospiraceae bacterium
TCCACTTTAGCATAACTACCCTCGGCCGGAACGGTGAAATCCTGCGACTGATACCAATAATCATCTGTAGCGGCTTTGCATTTTTCGTTCACCGAGATGCCGCATCCGCCCTGATATGAACCGATATTGCCGTCAGCCTCGAATTCAAAAATAAATTTCTGGATGGTATCTCCCGAACGGATGAAATCACTCAGCGCAATCGGATAGATTTTATTTGTATCATGATTCAGGGTCACATCTGTATAATCTTTCTGTACGCCGGAATGAATCACGATTTCTTCTCTGGGGCTGACATGTTCTGTCGCAGCCGGTTCGGTTTCGGCGAGCGGTTCAGCCGGCTTGTCTGCTGATGTTTCGGATGGAATGTCAGTTGTTTGTGCGATGTTCTGAGTATCGACAGCGGTCTGTTCTCCGGATGCCTGCTGACTGCCGGAACATCCGGTCATGCCGGCGCACAGCATCGCGGCGGAAAGCAGAATTGCTGTCAGTCTGTGAAAATTCATGAGAGTATAACCCCTTTCCCAAGCAATAGTAATAACTGCCTTTATTATAGCATATCTGTTTGCGGATTTCCAGCGATATTTGAAAAAAATTTAAATTTTTCAATTTGCACAAAACAAGGCTTGTCGATTTGTACAAAATGCAGAAATTTATGAAAACGCTATTTTTTTCAAAAATGCTAGTGCTTTTTTATCTAAAATATGATATAATATTTTTATGGTCTATTTTTTGTAAAAATTACATAGATTAACATCGACAGCCGGTTCTTTCAAAATGAGAATCAGGCTGATTTTCAAAACTTAATTTTTATAACAAGGAGCGTGTATCAGATGAAACACCCGATTATTACAATCGAAAGAGAATACGGAAGCGGAGGCAGTGTTGTCGGAAAAGAAGTCGCCGAAAAACTGGGCATTCCGTTCTATAATCACGAAATACTGGAAATGGCGGCGGAACGTCTGGATGTACCCGTTGCCAAGCTGGAAGGCGCGGAAGAATCTTCGCCGAAAAGCTTTTTATATACATTACTGCTCAATTCCAATCCGTCCCGTACAATGGAAGATAATCTTCCCGTATCGGACAAGTTATATCTCACCGAAACCCAGATTATCCGCGAACTCGCCGAACAGGGGAGCTGTGTCATTGTCGGCCGGTGCGCTAACTGGATTCTGCGCGAAAATCCGTATAAATTCAGTACATTCATCTATGCCCCGAAGGCTTTCAGATTAGCCTATGCCCAGCAGACCTATCATGTTACCGAACGCGAAATTGATACCCTTCTCCCGAAGTTCGACAGCCGCCGCGAAAAGTTCTATAATATCAATACCGGCGGAAACTGGCATGATAAAAATAATTATGCACTATGTATCAATACCGGCAGACTCGGCATCGAAGGTGCAGTGAATCTGCTGTATAATACTGTAAAATATCTGCCTGACATCGAACAGGAAGACTGATTTTGCGCATTTCTTTTGATTTGGATGATACCCTGTTTGTGAATCCTAAAAAAACACAGACCGAACCGGAATTATCATTTCCGTTTTCGGTCTTGTATCCGGACAGACTCAGAGCCGGAACAGTTTCTTTGATGAAATATCTGCATGAACACGGAGCGGAAGTCTGGATTTATACGACATCGTTCCGGTCAGAACGATATATCCGGAATCTGTTCCGGTGTTATCATATTCAGATAGATGAAGTTGTTAACGGCGCGCGTCATGCCCGTGAAGTGCAGGGAAACAAGGCCGAAGCCATGCCCTCGAAATACCCGTCACATTACCGGATAGATTTACATATTGATGATGATATATCTGTTCTGGAAAACGGGAAATATTACGGATTCAGAGTTTATCTGATTCAGGAAGATGACAAACACTGGAAAGAAAATATCATAACGCAGGTTCAGAAAATAAAAAAATAATCTTCAGCAGAAAAGCTCCTGCCTTTCACCTGATTTCCGTCACAAAAATTGCATTTGCGCATATCCTGCCATAAAGGAGTGATGCAAATGAACAGTCAGAAAACAGTCATGGTCGCCGGCGGTGATTTGCGCTACGGCTATACCGCCGCCGCCTTAGCAGAAAAATTTGATACCTATGCTGTCGGCTTTACCCGTCAGATTGTTCCGGAACATGTGAAATTAATCGAATCCACCGCGGACGGCCTGCCGATGTGTGATATTCTTGTCCTCCCGATGCCCGTTTCCGATGACGGCGTATTAGTCAACGCGCCGTTCAGTCAGAGTCATATTTCCCTGAAAGGCCTGATTTCCCGTCTGAAACCAAATGCCATCGTCTTAGGCGGAAAGTTCGGGAAATCCAAAGCTTTATTTGAAGAATCCGGAATCGAAACAGTCGATTACTTAGCCTGCGAAGAACTCAGCACCCGAAATGCCGTCCCTACGGCAGAAGGTGCTGTACAGATGATGCTGGAAGAAATGCCCTGTACGATTTACGGAAGTAAAGTCCTGATTCTGGGATTCGGCAGAATCGGGAGCAGAATGGCCGTCACCCTTCACGCGATGGGTGCGGATGTCACTGTTGCCGCGCGTGATGTCGTCAAACGGGCAAAAGCCGAAATGGCCGGCTGTCAGAGCATCTCCTTCGGAGAACTGGAAGACTGCGCGGAAAATTTCGATGTTATCTGCAACACCGTTCCGGCGGAAGTCGTCACGGCATCGGTTCTGAAAAAAATCAGAAAAGATGCCTTGATTCTGGATTTGGCATCGAAACCAGGGGGAATTGACTGGGAAACAGCACAGAAACTCGGCAGAAGGGTCGTCTGGGCACTGTCACTGCCAGGGAAAACCGCTCCCGTTACCGCCGGAGAAATCATTGCAAAAACCATTCTCCACATCTTAGAAGAAAGGAGGACAGCGGATGCATGATTTAGAGAATCTGAAAATCGGTTTTGCCATGACAGGTTCTTTCTGTACGTTCCGGCAGGCCTTTGCGCAGGCGGAATATCTGGTTTCCTGCGGAGCAGAGCTGATTCCGGTCATGTCGTGGAATGCATCAGGAATTTCGACAAGATTCGGCGAAGCCTCCGAAATGCGCGAACGTCTGGAGAACATCGCGCGCCGGAAGGTGATTTGCAGTATCGAAGATGCCGAACCGATAGGCCCTAAACAGATGACAGACATCATGCTTGTTGAGCCGTGTACATCCAACACGCTCGCCAAGCTTGCGTGGAGCATTACAGATACTCCCGTCACGATGGCAGTCAAGTCGCATCTGAGAAGTCAGAAACCTGTCATACTGGCATTAGCCTCGAATGATTCGCTCGCCGGAACGCTGAAAAATATCGGGATGCTGGCGAATGCAAAGCAGTATTATTTCGTACCGCTCCGGCAGGATGATGCCCAGAAAAAGCCGACTTCTCTGGTAGCGGATTTCAGCAGAACGGCAGATACACTCATCAGTGCCATGCAGGGAAAGCAGATTCAGCCTTCTGTATTGCAGATATAAGAAATAAGAGACAGTTCCGGCTGTCTCTTTTTTGTTTGATTTTTTAATCTGTTTTTCTGAAAAATTGTATTCATTTCCGAAAGTCAGGAATCCGGTTGCAATTTGCATAATTCTGTGTTATCATGAAACATGAGGTGTTGATTTATGGCAGGAATTGTATTGCATCAGGCAATTATCATGTTTATTCTGATTCTGGTAGGGGTACTGTGTTTCAAGCTGAATTTGTTATCCAAAGAGAGTGTGAATCAGATTTCGGGACTGGTGCTGAAAATTGTGAATCCGATTGTCATCCTGATGGCATATCAGAAAGAATACAGGCCGGAACTTGTGCAGAATCTCGGCAGGACGTTTATTTTATCCCTGATAGCCTATATCATAGCGATGGCCGTGGCTTATTTATGCATCCGGAACAGGGAAGGCCGTGAAACGGTTATCGAACGCTTTTCCTGTATTTATTCCAACTGCGGATTTATGGGAATTCCGCTTGTGATGGCGATGTTCGGCTATGATGGCGTTTTTTATCTGACAGCGTTCCTGACGGTGTTCAATGCGCTGGTATGGTCGCACGGTGTCATGCAGATGTCCGGAGAAAAATCCCTGAAATCTCTGATAAAAGTACTCCGTTCGCCGGCGATTATCGCAATCGTGATTGGCATGGTATTATTTTTCCTACAGATAGAGCTTCCTTCCGTAGTCGCCGAAACTTTTGAAGAAATCGGCAGTCTGAACACACCGCTTGCGATGATAGTCGCCGGCGCAACGATTATACAGACGGATTTACTCAAGGTATTTAAAAAACCCAGAATTTTCTATCTTTGTTTTCTGAAATTATTACTGATTCCGATACTGACAATTTTAGCTTTCCGGCTGTTTCCGTTTGACAAGACGGTCGAGATGACTGTCCTCGCGGCCATCGCCGCGCCGAGTGCGGCAATCTGCACCATGCAATGTCTGAATTATAACAGAAATGCCGCTTATGCATCAGAAATATTCGGGGTGACAACGCTGTTTTCCATCGGCACAATGCCCCTGATGATGATAATTTACGAAACTTTGCTATGAAATCTGCTGAAAAACGAACCCGAAATTTATGCAGAAAGCACAATCTTTCAGGATTTTCGGAATCTTAAACGGAAAAAGCCTTGTAATTTCCATCCCGATTTGCTATAATATTAGGTAAACATACTAAAAATAATTGAAAATCAAGTTAGTATGCATCACAAGTAAGGAGGAATTACTTTATGAGTTATAAGAAAATTACATCGGCTCTGATGGCATTTGCTATGGCCGCAAGCATGACAGCTATTTCCGTCAGCGCGGAAGACACCACGGCAGATGAGCCTACAAATGCTCCCGTTGCAGAAGACACACAAGCTCCTGAAACCGAACCGGTACAGGAAACGGATGCTCCCCCTGTAGAAACTTCCGCTCCGGAAGAAACTGAACCCGTTACCGAAGCTCCGGAAGAAACTTCCGAAGATGGAACAAGCGCAACAGAAAAAGAAACTGCTCCTACCGAGGATGAAACACAGACCGCATCTGAAACCCAGCCGGCATCGGAAAATGTTTCCAGTGAACTGAGTGCTCCGGCTCTTGGCGATTTCAAAGTCAGCAAATCAAGTGACGGCGACAGCATCACCGCAGTGATTTCATGGAATGCCGTAGACGGTGCAGAAGGTTATCAGGTTTACAGAACAGTTGTAGTCGCAGGTCAGGAAGACACTCCGACATCTCAGGCTTTTGATGTCAAGGGAACTTCCTATCAGACAGGCGGTCAGGAAGAACTGAAAGAAACTATCAAAGTAAGAGCTTACAAAGTTGTTGACGGAAAGAGAGTTTACGGCGCATGGAGTGCTGAAAAAACTGCTTATCTGAGCGAATCAGAAGCAGCATCCTCTACAGAAGCCGCATCCAGCACAACGACAAAGGCAACAACTAAGGCTACCACAAAGGCAACCACGACAACAGCAAAATCCACAACCGCATCCAACGGCAAGACAGAATCTCCGAAAACCGGTGATACTGCAAATATCCCTGCTGCCGCAGGCGCAGCCGCTGCTGCCGCAGTTCTGGCAAGTGCCGCTATCGTGAAGAAAAAGAAATAATCTTTACAGAATAAAATAAAATTCAGATTCCCCCTGATTCTGTCGGGGGGAATCTTTTTGAGAATGATACTATCTGTTTTTTTGCGCATATCCGGAAAATATCCGCATACTATTTGACATCAGCATACAAACAGGGGTGATTCTTATAGAAATCATGCAGAAAAGCAAACAGACGGAAATTGCCGTCCGTGTTTCGACTGTCAGTATCATCGGGAATGTCGCGCTTTCGGCATTGAAGATACTTGCCGGAATCCTGTCGCATTCAGCGGCACTGGTCAGTGACGGAATTCATTCGGCCTCGGATTTGGTGAGTTCTGTTGTGGTGATTATCGGAGTCCGGCTTTCAGCCAGAGAGGAAGACGCTGACCATCCCTACGGTCATGAACGGCTGGAATGTGTCGCCGCGATAGTGCTTTCCGTCTTATTGTTACTGACGGGCTGTCTGATAGGCTATCAGGCATTTGAAACTATCACATCCGGAGAAACGAAAAATATCGCCGTTCCGAAATTCTTTTCCCTGATAGCCGTGATTCTGTCGATTCTCGTAAAAGAAGCCATGTATTGGTATACCCGATATTATGCCATCCGGATTCATTCCGGCGCACTGATGGCGGATGCATGGCATCACCGGAGCGATTCACTTTCTTCGATAGGCGCATTGGCAGGCATCATCGGAGCACGGCACGGATGGCAGATACTTGACCCCATCGCAAGCCTGATTATCTGTATTTTTATTATTAAAACAGCTTATGAAATTTTCAGGGATGCCGTCAATCAGATGGTCGATAAGGCCTGCGACAAGGAAACCGAAACCCGTATCCGTGAATGCATCCTGAAACAGGAAGGCGTTATCAGTATTGATTTACTGAAAACAAGAACATTCGCCAGCCGGATTTATGTCGATTTGGAAATTTCAGCAGACGGACAGATGACCCTTTCCGATGCGCATGAAATTGCCCACCGGATTCATGACCGTGTGGAACAGGAAATTCCGGATGTCAAACATATCATGATACATGTGAATCCGGCGCAGAAAACAGAATCCTGACAGAAAAATCATACTTGCTTTTTTTTGAAAACTATGCTATAATAATGAAGATAATAAAAATCCTGCCGGAAAGGAACGATACTATGCAGAGCGGAATCAGCAAATTAGACCTGAAAAGAATCAACAGAATGCAGGTGCTTCGTACCGTATGGGAGGCAGGGCCGGTTTCCAGAGTGGACTTGTCTCAGAAATTACAGATTACACGTGCCTCCATCACGCAGATTACAAATGCCATGATTGAAGAAGGCGTACTCATGGAAATCGGAGAAGCACCCTATCAGAATCAGCAGGATAACAGACTGCCGAAAGGCAGAAGAAAAATTTTACTGGACATCAACGCGAATTATAAATTTGTACTCGGTGCAGTCATCAGCGAACAGGAAGTGACAGTCGGCCTGTGTACCATGCACATGGATATTCTGGATAAAGCCAGCATGAACTGCAATGAACATACCAGCCGGAAAGAAATCATACAGTTTATTGTCACATCGGCAGAACACATGATGAGCAACAGCTGTCTGACAAAAAAAGAAGTTCTGGGACTGGGAGTCGGTGTCATGCCGATTATGATTGGCCGGATGAGAGTTTTCTATAAAGATGGAATTCTCGATTTCACCGAACTGACAAAGGCATTATCCTCCTTTTCGCAGATACCGCCGGTATTCTGCGGAAATGCCGTCTGGTTACAGGCACTTGCAAATGCCGACCTGCAAAGAGGCAGTCTCGAAGCAAATGCAAATCATGTTTATCTGCATCTGGGGAGTCATATTCATATCGCTTTGTTAAGACCGGAGAAATCAGAAAAAGATTATCTGACATACAGTTATCTGACAGAACGCTGTATTGTCCGCCCTGGGGGAAGACAGCAGGACAGTTATCCGGCCGGTTCGGTCAGGGCACAGCTCTCGATTCAGGCGATGCAGGCCAGAATTGCCGAAGTCTACAGTAAAGAACGGACACCGTTTCTGTATTCGGCAACAGACGGCTATATCGAACGCGTCACGCTGGAGCAGATGTATCAGGCGGTTTCTTCCGGAGATACGCGATGTGAATCCGTTGTCAACGAAATCATGCAGGACTGGAGTGTGCTGCTGCATAATCTGGTCTGCTGTTTTCAGGCGCAGACAGTTGTACTGCATCACTTTGAACTGAGCGAAAAAGGTTTCGCAAGTTTCAAGCGTTATGTCAAGGAGTTCGCGAGCGATGATGTCGCCGAACGGCTTGTTTGCAGCAGTGTCGAAGGCAAAACGGATTTTCTGGGCGGATGTTCGCTTGTTCTTCTGAAAAATTTCTACATGAACGGCGGTATTCCGGAACAGAGTACGGTAAAATTATAATTTTCAGCTGAATATCGGGCAATGAGGCCTCATGCAGTCTGTAGGGATACAGTCTGTGTGAGGCTTTATTTTTTGATAGATATTTTAAATTTATATTTACGGAGGTTTTTAATTATGGAAGAACATCAGACAAAATATGTATTTGTCACCGGCGGAGTGGTTTCCGGACTGGGAAAAGGCATCACTGCGGCATCGCTGGGCAGACTGCTCAAAGCAAGAGGGTATCGTGTCACCATCATGAAGCTTGACCCGTATATCAATGTTGACCCTGGCACAATGAGTCCGTATCAGCATGGCGAAGTGTTCGTCACCGAGGACGGCGGCGAAACTGATTTGGATTTAGGCCATTACGAAAGATTTATTGATGAAAATCTTTCTGTCAATAACAATGCTACAACAGGGAAGATTTACTGGACAGTTCTGAATAAAGAACGCCGCGGCGATTATCTCGGCGGAACAGTACAGGTGATTCCGCATATCACAAATGAGATTAAAGAGCGCATCTACCGCGCCGGAAAAAACAGCAATGCAGATATTGTCATCACCGAAATCGGCGGTACAGTCGGCGATATTGAAAGTACTCCGTTTCTGGAGGCTATCCGTCAGTTTGCCGGAGAAGTCGGCCGAGAAAATGCTATGTATATTCATGTCACGCTGTTACCGTTCATTTCCGGCTCGAATGAGCTGAAATCGAAGCCGACTCAGCATTCCGTAAAAGAACTGCTTTCCATCGGGATTCAGCCGAATATCATCGTCTGCCGGACGGAACAGCAGATTCCGCAGGATGTCGCCGAAAAGATAGCCCTGTTCTGCAATGTCCGGAAAGCCGATATTATTCAGAATATGACAGCACCTTCCCTGTATGAAGTGCCCGTCATGCTGGAACAGGAAGGCCTTGCAAAAGAAGTTTGCTATCATCTGGGATTAATCAACAGAGGGCCTGACCTCGCCGACTGGATTTCCATGACCGAACGGCAGAATCGCGCACAGAAAGAAGTCACTATCGGGCTGGTCGGAAAATATGTCGCCTTGCAGGATGCCTATCTTTCTGTAGCCGAGGCACTCCGTCACGGCGGAATCGTCAACGATGCAAAAGTAAAGATTCTCTGGATAGATTCCGAAAAAATCACCCCCGATACCGCCGGAGATATGCTTTCTTCCTGCGATGGCATCATCGTCCCTGGGGGATTCGGTGACAGAGGCATCGAAGGGATGATTGAAGCTATCCGCTGGGGGCGTGAAAATCAGATTCCGGTATTCGGAATCTGTCTCGGTATGCAGATGATGGTTGTCGAAACTGCCCGTCATCTGGCCGGCCTGACAGAAGCCAATTCTTCGGAATTCACACCGGAAGGCACACAGAACGTCATCGACATCATGGATGACCAGAAAGATATTACCGAAAAAGGCGGTACAATGCGCCTTGGCCTGTATCCGTGCAGACTCGTGAAAGATACCAGAGTTTCTGAAATTTACAGCGAAGAACTCATTTATGAACGCCATCGCCACAGATGGGAATTCAATAATGCCTATCGCAGACAGCTGACCGAAGCCGGTCTGCAAATTGCCGGTCTGTCTCCGGATGAAAAACTTGTCGAAATTGTCGAACGTCCCGAACATCCGTGGTTTATCGGAGTGCAGTTCCATCCGGAATTCAAATCCCGTCCGAACCGTCCGCAGAAATTGTTTGCTGATTTCATCAGGGCATCTCTGGAAAACGGCGCAAAGAAAAAATGATTTTTTCAGCTTTCCTCTTGCATTTTGTCTGAGTTTATATTATAATAGAAGATGAGAATTTTTTTAAGAAGGGATTTTTCTATTATGAGTTCAGGAAAAATAGGTTTTGACAATAACAAGTATCTGAAAATGCAGTCGGAGCATATCCGCGAACGTATTGCCCATTTCGGAGACAAGCTCTATCTGGAATTCGGCGGAAAGCTGTTTGATGATTATCATGCATCGAGAGTTCTGCCAGGGTTCAGGCCGGACAGCAAATTGCAGATGCTCCTGCAATTAAAAGAAGAAGCGGAAATTGTCATTGTCATCAATGCAGGCGATATTGAAAAAAATAAAGTCCGCGGAGATTTAGGCATCACCTACGATGTGGATGTTATCAGATTGTTCAATATCTTTACCAAAATCGGCCTGTATGTGAGCAGTGTCGTGCTGACCAGATATGAGCATCAGCCGACAGCCGATGCTTTTCAGAGCCGTCTGGAAGCACTCGGTGTGAAGGTATATCATCATTATTCTATCAAGGGTTATCCGTCCAATCTGGAACTTATCATGAGTGATGAGGGCTACGGAAAGAATGATTATATCGAAACTTCCAGAAAACTTGTCGTTGTGACAGCCCCGGGCCCTGGGAGCGGAAAAATGGCGACCTGTCTTTCTCAGATTTATCACGAGCATAAGAGGGGAGTCAATGTCGGTTATGCCAAGTTTGAAACATTCCCTATCTGGAATATTCCGCTCCGTCATCCGGTGAATATCGCTTATGAAGCCGCCACTTCCGACCTGAATGATGTCAACATGATTGACCCGTTCCATCTGGAGGCCTATAATAAGACAACAGTCAATTATAACCGCGATATTGAAATCTTTCCGGTGCTGAATGCCATGTTTGACAGAATCCTCGGCGAATCGCCTTACAAATCGCCTACGGATATGGGGGTCAATATGGCCGGCAACTGCATTATTGATGATGATGCCGTTTGTGAAGCCGCTAAAGAAGAAATCATCCGCCGTTATTATACCGCATTATGCGGCAGAAAAAAAGGCACTTCCACGGAAGAAGAAGTCTATAAGCTCGAACTGCTCATGAAACAGGCCGGAGTCAGCGCGGAGAACAGAAAAGTTGTCGTTCCTGCGCTCGAAAAGGAAAAGCGGACAGGCGAACCCGCCGCCGCGATGGAACTGCCTGACGGTACTATCCTCACCGGCAGAACTTCCGATTTGCTGGGGGCATGTTCCGCGCTCCTGCTGAATGCGCTGAAATATTTCGCCGGTCTGGATGATAAAATTCTGCTGATGTCGCCTCATGTTATCGAACCGATTCAGAATCTCAAAACGCA
>JAFUWP010000041.1 GCA_017483405.1 Oscillospiraceae bacterium
CCTACAGAAAGGAAATTATGACAGTCAAGGGAGTTGTGCTTTCACAGAAGCCGTTCGGCGAACAGGATAAATTTATTGATATTCTTACCGAAACCGGAATTATCGAAATCGTGGTGAAAGGTTCGGCAAAAGTTACCAGCAAATCCGGCAGTGCATCGCAGATGTTCGCCTATTCGGAATTCGATATTTCCGACCATCACGCCAGAAACAAAGCAAGAGTATTAACCAGCGTCACGCCGATAAATATCTTCTACGGACTGAGAAGTGATTTAAATGCCGTTGCATTGGCATCCTATTTCGCGCAGGTGATATTATATTCCGCCCTGCCGAAATCCGGTACACCGGAAATTCTCCGCCTGATGCTCAATACTCTGCATTATCTCTCCGAACCGGAACATGATGAATTATTGTTGAAAGCAATTTTCGAGCTGAGAATCGCCTCTCTGCTGGGCTTTCAGCCCGATGTCGTTATGTGCCGTGAATGCGGAAACTATCTGCCGGAACATTTATATTTCTCTGTTGAGGACGGCTGTTTCTTCTGCGATGCCTGCCGTCAGCAGGGAATTCTGATGCCTGCCGGAACGCTACAGGCCATCAGATACATTATATTACAGGATTTCGACAAGATTTTCTCCTTCCGAATTGCCGAACACTGCCGTCAGCCGTTATCCGAGTTTGCGGAACAGTTTCTGCAATATCATGTCGATAAAAAATTTCCGGCTCTGGAATATTATAAACAAATTCAATGCTTTTGAGGAGGGATTTCATGTTACCTGAAACAAAACACTATACTTCTGATGAATTCCTTGCTATGGCCGAACACAGCGAAATCCGTCAGGAATTAATCAACGGCGAAATCTATGACCTCGCCGCACCCAGTCGGATACATCAGAACATTGTCGCAAGACTGCATTATGTTATTTTTGACTATATCCGGAACAATCACGGAACATGTGAAGTCATGATTGCTCCCTTTGATGTGAAGCTGAATGAAGACAATATCGTTCAGCCGGATGTCATGGTTATCTGTGACCCCTCTAAACTGGACGAAAGAAAATGCAACGGCGCACCGGACTGGATTATTGAAGTGACTTCTTCCAACTATCGGACGGATTATTCCGAAAAACTGGAATTATACAAAACCGCCGGGGTGAAAGAATACTGGATTGTCAACCCGAAACGGAAAACAACAATCGTTCTGTTCTTTGAACAGAATCCAGGTTTGTTCATGCTTTATCATTTCAATCAGGATATTCCGGTGAATATTTATCAGGATAAACCTGTACAGCTTACCATCAATATTGAAAAACTTCTCGGTTTATGATATATAAATTAAGGTGTGGCGACCTTCCGTTGTCACATCTTTTCGTTAATTACAAAGGAGCTGACCTCATGCATACAGACCTGAATGCCCTCTGGAATCAAGAGAAACTCCCCGTCATCAACGGTATTCTCCATGCTGACGGAAATTTCCGGAAAATCGACATCATCACGGATGAAAACTTTCATCGGAAACTGATTCCAAGTCCGGAACAAAATCCCGATTTTTCCATAATTTCAGATATTTCGGTTTCAGCAGAATGTGATTTCCAGAATTATCATATCTTCTGTGGTGAGGGCAGTTACGGCGGTGACGGCTTTGTCATGGCTGTTTCCGGAAATGAAATTCAATGGCTTGCGTTCTGGGAGGATGCGAATCCGTTTATCAAAATTCAGTCTCACGAAAATCAATTAGAAATTACAAACAATCTGCATGAAGTCTGGCAGTTCGATTTGTCAGACCCGAAATCTGTTAAAGTATCTATCAAGGAGGATTTATGAAACCTTTTGAACAAGTTTTAGAATTAGATAAAGTCTTGGCACAGTCGGCGGAATTCGCCTCGAATGAAACCACCCGTCAGATGCTCCTGCACTGCAAGCCAAGCACTGACCTTTCCGAAGTCCGTCAGGAAGTCGAAAAAACAGATGATGCTTTACAATTAGCATTACAGTTCGGAACGCCGCCGTTTTCGGAATTCCGGAATATCTGTAACATGGTGACAAGAGCGGCTTCCGGCGCAAGATTATCGCTGAAGGATTTACTCGATGTTGCAGATTTGCTCCGTCAGGTACAGGCTTTATACAGCTGGTACGGGCATTGCAGTGAATCGGCAACAACGCTCGATTACTTATTTTCTCTGATTGTTCCGAATGATGATTTATTAGCCACTCTGGAACGGTCTATTATTTCAGAAGAAGAAATCGCTGACAGTGCCAGCCCGACACTCGCCGAAATCCGGAAGAAATTACTCCGTTCGCGTTCGCATCTGAGAGAAACTCTTGACGGCATGATTAAAAACAAAACCATGCAGAAGTATTTGCAGGAAAATACCGTCACCCTCCGTGACGGCAGATTCGTGCTCCCCGTCAAGGCCGAATACAGAAGTCAGGTTTCCGGCCTGATTCATGATACCTCATCCAGCGGACAGACTATCTTTATCGAACCGATGCAGATTGTCGAAGCCAATAACGATATTCGTCTTCTGGAAAGCCGTGAACTCGAAGAAATCGACAGAATCATGCAGAAATTATGTTCCGCAGTCGGCGCGGATGCCGAAAATCTCAAACGTCTGCATAACACCTGCGCCGAACTGAATTTCTACTTCGCGAAGGCGAATTACGGTGCATCTCTGAAAGCCATGAAACCGCTTATCAGTGATGACGGCATCTTAGAACTCAAAAAAGCCCGTCATCCCCTGCTCGATAAGAATAAAGCCGTCCCGATTGATATTTCTCTCGGCGAATCGCATAACGCTTTAATCGTGACCGGCGCGAATACCGGCGGTAAAACTGTTACCCTCAAAACAGCCGGATTACTGACCGCCATGACAATGTGCGGATTCCTGATTCCCGTTACAGACGGAAGCCGGATTTCCATTTTTCGGCATATCCTAGCCGACATCGGCGACAGCCAGAGCATCGAACAGAATCTTTCAACATTCTCATCGCATACACTGAATGTTGTCGAAATCTTACAGACTGCTGATGACAGTACTCTGATTCTGCTGGATGAATTAGGCTCAGGCACTGACCCCGTAGAGGGCGCGGCACTCGCGATTTCCGTGATTGATTATCTCAAACAGCTCGGCGCGAAACTCATGGTCACAACGCACTATCAGGAATTGAAACTCTATGCCGCTGATACGCCTGATGTTATCAATGCCTCCTGCGAATTCAATACCGATACCATGAAGCCGACTTACCGATTAATTCTCGGTTCACCTGGGAAATCCAATGCCTTTGCGATTTCCGGACAGTTAGGCGTTCCCGATGTCATCCTGAAACATGCGGAATCCCTTGTCAGTGAGGAAAATAAAAAATTCGAGCACGTTATCGAAAAATTCGAGCAGGCCAGAAAAGACCTCGAATCCGAACGCGAACAAGCGGAAAAACTCCGTCAGGAAGCCGAAGCCCTCAAATCCGAATGGGAACAGAAACGAAATCAGATTCTTCTGGAAGAAAAAGAAACTATCGAACGCGCCGCCGCGCAGGCAAGCCGGATTGTCGAATCCACAAAGGCGCAGTCAAATGCCCTTCTTGATGAACTCGAACAGCTCCGCAAAGAAAAGGAAAAAGCGGATTTCGCAAGCCGTGTATCTTCGGTGAAATCGGCAAGCAATCAGCAGTTAAGAGCTATGTATAAGACGGCAAATCCGGTTATCGGGAGCATTAACGAAAATGGTGAATATGTTCTGCCCCGTCCGCTCAAAAAGGGTGACAGAGTTCTGATTGCTGACTTACAGCAGGAGGCCGTCATCACTTCCGATGTCAATGAACATTCTGAATCTGTCTTTGTGCAGATAGGCATCATGAAAATGAAAATTCAGGTGGCAAGACTCCGCCTTCTGGATACTTCCAAAACAAATCAGAAGCAGAAAAATCAGAAGAAGAAAACCCATCAGGTTTCGGCGAAAGTCGAGCGCAAAGGCTCTATGGAACTGGACATCCGCGGTTATTCCTGCGATGATGGCGTTTATGAAGTCGAACAGTTTATTTCTTCTGCGATGCTCGCGAACATCGGAACGGTGACTATCATCCACGGAAAGGGCACGGGACTCCTGAGAAATGCCGTTCAGCAGAAACTGAAATCTATGAAATGCGTGAAAGAATACCGGAACGGCGTTTACGGCGAAGGTGAAAACGGTGTTACTGTCGTAACGCTGAAATAATCAGCATCATATTATATAAGGAGGAATTTTCATGAAAAAATTCAAAGATATGACGGAACTCAAAGACATCATTCAGGAAACCGTCAGCGAAACTGTCCGCGATGCTCTGAAAGAAAAAACAGAATCATTCCGCGCTCTGCCCGTCACCGGACAGGTGCAGGATGTTTTTAAGGAATTCTGCGGATTTTCTGTCGATTCCGCAAAACTGCTCCTGAAAGCTCTGCAAGTTTTCGGTATATTCTTCACGCTGGTGTATGCAATTCGTCAGCTGATGAAAGAAATCAAATCTCCGCTTTAAGTAGATAGAAATAAGGGAGGATTTATGAAACTACATTATCTGAAAAAATTCATATCTGCGCTGGCGGTTTCCGCCGTGATGGTGCAGAATACAGCTTTTCCGGCCTTTGCAGGGGAACTGCTCGGACAGTCGGACTTTACCGAAGGCATCGGCCTGCCGTGGCATATCTGCGAATCCATGACCGGAAAAATGGATTTCACTATTGAGGATGGTACTTATAATATCACAATCATTAACACCGGCGGTCTTTCCAACGGCGGTGAGGACAGATGGGACTGTCAGTTCCGTCACCGGAATCTGACATTTGTCGCCGGTCATACTTATCGATTAACCTACAGCGTATGGGCAAGCAATTCCGGCTGGATGTACTCCAAAATCGGCGATATGACTAACGGCGATTTGGAATTATGGCACTCTAACGGCAATATGCTCAATATGACCTATACTGCCGGACAGTCTCAGGCCGAAATCGAAACGGCTCTGAAATCCGCATCCCAGAACGGCCAGTGGAAAGACTATAATTCATGGGAAGGTGTCAGCATCACCGGAAATCAGTGGAATACATTCGCTTATGAATTCACACTCGGCTCGAATGGCGAACGCGCTACCTCCGCAGACGGCACGGGAGAATGGACATTTCATTTCGGCGGAAACGGCCAGTATACCCCGAATATCTGTTTCCCTGCCGGAACGGAACTCAAATTCGATAATCTCTGCTTAATCGACATGACTGATGATTCTCATGACTACATCCACGAACCCGAATGGCAGAGAGCGGACATCCTGACGAATCAAATCGGCTATTTCACCAATCTCGATAAAAAAGCGACTTTCTTATGCAACGATACCGGAACACATGAATTCTATCTGAAAGATACTTCCGGAAATATCGCCTATACGGGAACTTCCGCCCGTTTCGGATATGATGATGATTCCGGCGATTTGGTGCATGTTCTTGATTTTTCTGATTTCGCTCAGGACGGAACATACTATCTCGAAACCGATAACGGCGCGAAAAGCAGAGAATTTCAAATCGGCATTGCGGAAACTTATTCCGGAATGCTCTATGATGCTCTGAATTATTTCTATCAGAACCGGAGCGGTATCCCGATTGAAGCACAATATATCAGTTCCGGCGATAAGAATTCCCTCGCCCGTGCCGCCGGACATGTTTCCGATATTGCCACGATTCAGCAGACATGGGGATATTCCGGCTCATCCGGAACGCAGGATGTTTCCGGCGGCTGGTATGATGCCGGCGACCACGGAAAATATGTCGTCAACGGAGGCATTTCACTCTGGCTGATGCAGAATCAGTATGAACGCGCTTTACAGAACAATCAGCAGGATGCCTACGCGGACGGAACGATGCTCCTCCCTGAAAATCAAAACGGCTATCCGGATTTGCTCGATGAAGCACGCTACGAAATGGAATGGATGCTCAAGATGATTGTCAAAGACGGCGATTATCAGGGTATGGCCTATCATAAAGTACATGACATCAAGTGGACGGCTCTGGCAGTCGCGCCGGCCGATGACCCCGAAGAAAGAATCCTCAAACCGCCGACCACTCCGGCGACACTCAATCTCGCCGCCTGCGGTGCGCAGAGCTATCGGATGTGGAAAGAGTTAGATTCTGCCTTCGCGGAACAATGTCTTTCCGCGGCGAAAACAGCATACGAAGCCGCGAAAAAACATCCTTCCATGTTCGCGCCTCTCGATGAATCTGTCGGCGGCGGCCCTTATGGCGATGATTCCGCTGAGGATGAATTCTACTGGGCGGCCTGCGAACTCTATGCCGCTACCGGTGATAAATCTTATTATGAAGATATGAAAAAATCTTCTTATTTCCTGAAA
>JAFUWP010000460.1 GCA_017483405.1 Oscillospiraceae bacterium
CACCGCCGGACGTATGCCCTGGGGTATGCATCACCTGAATTTTCCGGTTTCCGAACTCCAGAATATCGCCGTCTTTCAGGGTATGATATTCTGTTACGGGAACATAGATATCATCGGTCAGCTGCCATGACAGATTGGCCTGACCGCTTTCGAGCATGACGGCATCTTTTTCATGAATATAGACATCTGCGCCGGTCATTTTCCTGACGGCCTCCACACCTGCGACATGGTCATAATGGCCATGCGTGAGCAGAATCGCTTTCAGTTTCAGATGATAGACATCCAGTGCCTGCATGACCTTTTTCGCGCCGTCTCCGATGTCGAATGCAATGGCTTCACCGTTTCCGATTTCGAGTATATAACAGTTCGTGGCGAGTTCGCCGAGTGTCAGTTTTATCAGATTCATAAAAATTTCCCCTTTCCGGAAATAGATATAATATTATTATAGCATACTTACCGAGGAAATGCAAGTAAAAAAACTCCCTCTTGCATCAAGAGGGAGTGTTATCACAATTGTTCTGGTTCTGCGCCGGAATTGGCTTTTTTATCCGGAGCGGATTTCTGTTTCTCCTGCAAGCGTCCGAAGACAATATCATAACCGTTTCCGAGCGAGCGGTTCACACGGCTGATAGTGGCAGTGCTTGCGCCGGTTGTGCCGACAATATCATGATAGACATGATGGTCACGGAGCATCTTTGCCACCTGCAACCGCTGGGAGAGCGTCTGCAATTCCAGAACCGTGCAGAGGTCATCGAAAAAGGCCTCGCATTCTTCTTTGGTTTCAAGGCAGAGAATGGCTTCATATAATTCATCAAGAGCAGAGGTATTTGTTTTGCGTGTGTTCTGATTTCTCATCATTTCCGATTCCTTTCCTGATACACTTTTTTATATTTTAGCACATTACAGTATAAAAGTCAAGAGTTTTTTGAAAATTCACGGAAATATTTTAAAATCATTCATAAAGCTTCGCTGTTGATTCCGTCAGACTCGAACCTGCCAGTATTTTCATCATAATACAGAAGAACTTCCAGACCGAGATAATCATCCGGACAGCCTAAATCCGTGCCGAGAAAAGCCGTCTGTACAGAGAAAAACACATCCGGTTCGTTATCGAAAGAAGACAGTTCGCTGACATACCATTCACCGGTAAGAAAGCATCTGCGAGGGAACATGTCTTCTTCGTCATTGCATAAATCTTCATCATTGAGATAATCAGAAAGTTCTTTTCTGACAATCTGCATGATTTCTTCCTGATGTGTTTCAAACAGCTGTTCTGCATCAGGATGATGAAAATTCCGCCGAGGATTCCGGAAATCCTGATATGTTACATATTGATTTTCCGGATTCGGCAGAGTGCTGAAAATCTGTTTCAGTTCCGGCATGAATGATTCCTCCGTATCGTCAGCGATTTCCGAAATAGTATGGATTCTTATGCCCCTTTGTGTAGGTGTTTTCTTTTTTGCCTGCCATAAGTTTCGGAAACCGGTTTTTCAGCACCGTTATGGACAGCATCCACATAGGCGATATGTCTTTCCACAATTCGGGAGTGCTTTATATGGTCTGCGGTCATGCACCACCGGTACGCCCTCCGTATGCTGAAGTTTCATTCTGTAAGGGATGAGCCGCCCCATGCTGGAGGCGACTGCCTCCTTAAGACCATCCAGCCACTGCGCATGAGAGTCAGGCAGGATTTCCCTGTACAGACCTTTTTCTTCAAAATACCGATAATCGCCCGAACACTGATATTTCAGCACACTGGCAGTAGATGCAAATGCACGTGTCATAGATATTCCCAAAAATGTTGTCTGCGGCATCACATCATTGTTATAGGCGACTGTCATTTTATCCAGCGCGGTGATGAAATCACATTCCTTGTCATCTAAATCGATTACGTCACTAAGATAAGACCGGAGCAGACCTTCAAAACCCTGAAAGCATATTCTGAAATCAGCGAAATCTTCGGCAGTGGACATTTCATCTTTATAGACCATAAAGGTTTTGATGCATCCGTCATCCATACCGCATCTGCCAAGACTTGCATGTCTTTCCACAAAAGTTCTGTAGGTACTGCCGAGTGTAGCGTGATGCAGTACCCCGAAATATACTATCATATCCGTATTCAGATACAGACGATTGAATACATCATGCCAGTCATCCTTGATACAGCATCTTCTGTTACTGTAACATGCCATACATCCTGTGCAGTGTTTGAATGTATAATCGCGGAGTGTGATAATCTCCACATCGAAACCGCTGATTTCAAAATGCTGTTTTGCTTTCTGAATATCTGCGGATAACTGCTGATGTTCTGTCGATGCAGTATCTAACAGAACGACTCGTCCCCGTTCTTTTGCCGTGGGATGTTCTCCGG
>JAFUWP010000461.1 GCA_017483405.1 Oscillospiraceae bacterium
ATGGATACTGAAAACGGCACGTATAAGATATTGTATGAAATCATGAAAGATAAAAATTATTTTGTGATTACTACTAATGTTGACCATCAGTTTCAGAAAGCCGGCTTCGATAAGAATCGTCTGTTCTATACGCAGGGGGATTACGGCCTGTTTCAGTGCAGTGAACCTTGTCATCAGGCGACATACGATAACGAAGAAATCGTGAAAGATATGCTCGAATTTCAGGAGAATATGAAGATTCCGTCCGGCCTGATTCCGAAATGTCCTGTATGCGGCAAACCTATGACAATGAATCTCCGCTCCGATGATACGTTTGTCGAAGATACCGGATGGCATAAAGCCGCCGGACGGTATCGTCATTTTCTGGAAGAAAATCAGGGAAAGCATATTCTGTTTCTGGAACTGGGAGTCGGCCAGAATACGCCGGTAATCATCAAATATCCGTTCTGGAAGATGACAGAACAGAATCCCGATGCCGTCTATGCCTGCCTGAATTTCGGAGAAGCCTTTGCTCCGGATGAAATCAGCAGGCAGGCTGTCTGCATAAACGGCGATATTCATAAAATCCTATCAGAGATAGTTCAGTAAGAGATTCATTTCCAGTCTTCCAGAAATGCAAGTGCCTCTTTCATACTGTCTTTTCTGGCCTGATTGCAGGCATTCTGGTCGATATATTCTGCCTGTAGAATTCTGCGCATAGATTTCAGATATTCCGGACTGCCTGACAAATCACCGCAGAGCAGGTGACTGCCTTTCGGATAGACGGTCGCCTGTACGCGGTAAGGATAATTTTTTTCTTTCAGGATATTTTTCATTCTCGGAACGGCTTCATCCGAAGGCCAGCAGTCATCATAGTCAGGGCACTGCATCAGAAAATCAGCCTTCATATTTTCCACTTTGATACGGGCTTTTTCGGTCTGTATGTTTTCGTCATAGCATCCTCTCAGCATCCGCCGGATGCCGTATTTTTTAGAAAATGCCGTCCGGAACAGTACACTGATGATATTCCGGTGCAGTATCGTTGTTTCGTCATAAGGCAGAGGCTTTCCGCGATAAGAAAATGTAGACTGATACAGAGGCTTTGTCCCTTTGAATGCCTCAGTTGTATAATCAAACGGCGAAGCGGCTATGACAAGACTCACATCCGGTATCAGTGATGCGGCAGTGATGGCGAATTTTGCTCCGGCGGAAATGCCATACATACCAATTTTTTCAAAGCCTTCTTTTTTTAGTATCTGAACGGCTTTTTCGGCATACTCCACGGGAGCAAGAACAGGGTCATCCGGAAGGCCGTCCCATCCGGAAAATGCAACAAGAAATCTGTTCCAGCCGGCTTTTCCGAGAAAGGCAGAACCTTTTTCCGTCAGTTTGTAATCAGCACCCGAACCTGGGAATACAATCAATGCGCTATTTTTATGGCCGTTTGCGGGATGCCAGTATCCTACAAAGCCATCTTCTTTTATCGTATATCGCTGTTTCATAAAATCCTCCTTAAAATAGATAACATCATCTGCTTACGGTTAGCTATTGCAAACCACAAATTACATTATAGCATAAATCTATCCGAAAATCAAGCCTGTTTCACTGCGTTACCAAAACAGGCTTGATTTTTTTGTTCTGTTAGCTTGTGCTCTCTTTTTATGTATTTCCGTGATAACTGATTAGTATCAAAATACATAAGTCTAAGAAAATCTGATAAATTCTCCTTAGAAATCTGTATTGGACAAACGCGGAAAAGCGTGTTATAATAAGCACATACCCAAACAAGAGAGGAGGAAAGCAGAGATGAGGACTTCTGCTGACAATCGGATTCCGGCTCTGCTTCTGCCAATTTTTAGTATTCTGGCAGCAGAGAGCCGATGTCCCTACAGTATGTGCAGCAATGCATAACACATTAAAGAATCATAATTAAAATTAGCTTCACATATTTTGGAGGAGAGAAAGATGAGTTTCAGAAATTTATGTACAAGACAGTTCAGTTTGCTGACAGCTTCGGTAATCAGCGCACTGCTTCTGACAAGCTGCGCAAGCAGTACACAGGCAACACAGAATTCACAGAAATCTGCAAGCAATGCAAGCAGCGCGGAAAATACAAATAACGCTGATAATTCTGCGGAAAGTACAAAACCAGATGAGCTGATTCCGTTCAGTCTGGGCTATCTGCCCTCAACAGGACATCTGCTGTATTTTGTCGCTAAGGAAGAAGGCTTCTTTGAGGATTACGGCCTTGATGTTTCGCTTTCCAACTTTGACGGCAACAGTGATGTTGTCATGGCTGTAGAATCCGGCAAGCTGGATGCCGCCGCTATCGGAAGTACTTCCAGTATTTCCTATATTCAGCAAGGCGCAAATCTTCAGATTATCGGCGGTATCATGAAAGAAGGTCATGCACTTGTCGTCAAGCCCGAACTGGTAGAAGGCATTGCCCCAGAAGATTACAGTCTGGAACTGCTCAGAGGAAAAACCATCGCCAATGTTGACAAGGGCATTACAGATATTATTTATCGCTATGTGTTTGAGCATAATCTCGGCTGGGAAATCGGCAAAGATGTTTATTTTGAAACAATGTCAAGTGCCGGACTGGAAACGCTTCTGAATAAGGATATTGATGCTGTTTCGGTTTACACGCCGTTCAGAGCCATAGCAGAACAGAAAGGCTATGTACTTCTGGACTATTCCGGACAGAATGAGCCGTTCCAAGACCATCCGTGCTGCCGCAATCTGGCTTCCAAAGCCCTGATTGAAGAACATCCGGAACGGTATGTTGCTTATCTGAAAGCACTTATCAAGGCTTATAAATTCTATCAGGAGAACGAAGAACAGACATGTATTGATATTGCACAGTACTGCGATACTGATATTGATATTATCCGCGGTGAGACTTACGGCAAGTATATCAGCTCCACGCCTGACCCAGAAACAAAAGCTATCTGGGTATGGTATGATGCACTGCTCAGAGGCGGTTATATCGAAGAATTCGATTTGGAATCTGCCATCAATACAGATTTATACAAGCAGGCACTGGATGAAGTCGCCGCCGAAGAACCGGATGAA
>JAFUWP010000462.1 GCA_017483405.1 Oscillospiraceae bacterium
GTCTGCGCCTTGTCACGGCTGAAAAGGGCGTTGTCGTTGCCGCCGGAATCTGGGGAAAACTCAAGACTGCGTTCACAATGGTGGCTATCGCTTTGATTTTAATCTGGTATGCTACGGGGGATTTTGGCATATCCTTTGACAGAGTAGTTGAGGTTGTGATTCCATATATTCTTCTTGCACTCGTCTGGATTTCCGTCCTGCTGACAATCATCTCCGGCGGAATCTATCTCAAAGGCTATGCGAAGTATATCGACATGAAATAATCACAAAAATGTGAAAAATAAGACCGCTTCTGCGGTCTTTTTTCTTAAATTCTGCGGAAACTATTGACAGTCCCCCCACAGTTTGCTATAATTATAGACAGATACTTTTTATCTGTTAATAAATTCACGAAAGAGAGATTTGGATTTATGAAGTTTACTGCTGTCATTATGGCAGGCGGTGTCGGCGAACGCTTCTGGCCGAAAAGCCGTCAGAACTGCCCGAAACAGTTTCTTTCACTCACATCCGATGGGGAAACCATGATTCAGAAAACAGTCAGAAGACTTGAACCGCTTGTTTCCCTGCAAGATATTTATATCATCACAAATGCGCACTATCTGCCGCTGATTCATGAACAGCTTCCGGATTTGCCTAAGGAAAATGTCATTGCTGAACCATGTCCGAGAAATACCGCTCCGGCTATCGGGCTGGCATCTTCGCTGATTGCGAAAAAATATGAGGATGCCCTGATGTTCTTCCTGCCATCTGACCATCTGATTCATCATGAGCAGAATTATCTGGATACGTTACAGAAAGCCGCTCATACGGCTTTGCAGGATAAGAATTTAGTCACTATCGGCATCACGCCGACCTATCCGGAAACGGGTTACGGCTATATCAGATATGATAAAAATCAGATGCAGGATGATGCATACACTGTGGAATGTTTTGTCGAAAAGCCCGATTTGAAAACCGCAGAGGCATATCTTCAGTCAGGGAATTATCTCTGGAACAGCGGGATGTTTATCTGGAAAGCATCGAGCATTCTGCATAACATTCAGAAACACATGCCGGAACTGTATCAGGGACTTCAGGTTATCACGGATGCCTATGGCACACGGGATTTTGAATTCACGCTGAGTGAGAAATTTCCGGAACTGCCTTCGGAATCCATTGATTTCGGCGTGATGGAGAAAGCCGAACATATTTTTACAATTCCAGGGGATTTCGGCTGGGATGATGTCGGGAGCTGGCTGGCTCTGGAACGCATCAATAAAACTGACGAAAATCATAATATACTTGACGGAGATGTACTTAGTATCGACAGCAAAAACTGTACAGTTACCGGCGGAGGCAGAACTATCGCCGTGCTGGGTGTACAGGATTTAGTCATTGTCGATACGGATGATGCATTGCTTATCTGCCATAAAAATCAGACACAGGATATTAAAAAAATCCTTGCAGAACTCAAAGCAGAGCATAAGTCTGAATTATTATAAAAAAACAAGTGAGGTTATTTATCATGAAACATGCATTGATTACAGGCATTACAGGGCAGGACGGCTCATATCTGGCTGAACTCCTGCTGGAAAAGGGTTATGAAGTTTACGGTATCTGGAGAAGAAAGGCGAATGTCGATTATGGCAATATCGAGCATATCAAGGATAAACTGCATCTGATTTATGCGGATATGACTGACCCTGTTTCTCTGATTACGGCGATGAAGATTTCTCAGGCCGATGAAGTTTATAATCTGGCGGCACAGTCTTTTGTCGCATCGAGCTGGAGCACTCCGCTGAATACAGCCGAAACGGATGCCCTTGGTGTGACGAATCTGCTCGAAGCTATCCGGATTGTAAAGCCAGAAGCAAAATTCTATCAGGCATCCACATCCGAGATGTTCGGATTAGTTCAGGAAATGCCTCAGACGGAAAAAACACCTTTTTATCCGAGAAGTCCCTACGGAGTTGCAAAGCTCTATGGTCATTGGATTACGAAGAATTACAGAGAAAGCTATAACTTATATGCATGTTCGGGCATACTGTTCAATCACGAATCCGAACGCAGAGGACTGGAATTTGTGACAAGAAAGATTTCCAGAGCAGTTGCAAAAATCAAGTTCGGCGTTCAGGAATATGTGGAACTCGGCAATCTGGATTCCAAGCGCGACTGGGGACATTCCAAAGACTATGTCAAGGCCATGTGGCTGATGCTCCAGCAGGATACGCCGGATGACTATGTTATCGCAACAAATGAAACCAGAACCGTCCGCGAATTCGCTGAAACAGCGTTCCGCTGTGCCGGCATCGAAATCGAATGGGAAGGCGAAGGCATAAACGAAATCGGTAAGAATA
The DNA here is from genome assembly GCA_017483405.1 of Oscillospiraceae bacterium. Lineage (GTDB taxonomy): Bacteria > Bacillota > Clostridia > Oscillospirales > Ruminococcaceae > UBA3855. The sequence goes on from JAFUWP010000462.1 coordinate 2,337, forward strand.
AGGCTAACGGCCAGACAGTTATCAAAATCAATAAAGAATTTTTCCGTCCGGCAGAAGTTGACGTACTTCTCGGCAATCCGGCGAAGGCAGAAGAAAAGCTCGGCTGGAAACGTGAAATTGATTTTCAGGAGCTTGTCAGCCGTATGGTTGCCAATGACCTGAAACTTGTCGAAGCCGAAATCAAGTGAATATCGCGTTTGATGCCCTGCCCCTGCTCGGAAAGAAAACCGGAATCGGATTCTGTGAAGCCGGACAGGTCAGGGCACTGACCCGTCTGCATCCTGAACATCAGTATACACTGAATTATTTTGCAGTCAAGAATCTGGAAGAAAAAAAACAGGAATTAAAGCCCTATCTTGATAAGCATGTCAGAATGAAACATGTATTCTGTCCGCCTTATGGCTATCGGCTTGTTTCGGGATTGATTCCTGTGCCGTATTCGCTGTTTTTCGGGAAAGATAATCAGATTACGCATTTTTTTAATTATATCGTTCCGCCGAAGGTCGCCGGAAAAACGGTTGTTACCGTGCATGATATGGTATATAAAGCCTATCCCGAAACCGTCCGCGCCAGAACACGGCACATGCTCGATTTAGGACTTGTGCAGTCCATGAAAAGAGCTGACAGAATCGTAACAGATTCGGAATTTTCCAAATCTGAAATTATCAGATATTATCCGGAATTTGCCTCCAAAATACGGGTAGTGCCCTGCGGAGTCGATTCTGAAAAATTCCATCCCGTTCATGATGAAACTGCTTTCCGGAAGATACAGGAAACATATCACCTTCCGGATTCTTATTTTCTCTATCTGGGGACGCTCGAACCGCGGAAGAATCTGGAAAATCTGATTTCTGCATACGCGGAATTCGCGAAACTGCATGAACATCCGGCGAAACTGGTGCTTGCCGGTGCGAAAGGCTGGCTGTATGACAGTATTTTTCAGCAGGTACGCCGACTGCATCTCGAACATCAGGTGATTTTTACGGAATATATTCAGGAACAGGATTTGTGTACACTGATGAGTTATGCACTGGCATTTGTATTTCCGTCCATCTATGAGGGATTCGGCCTGCCGCCGCTTGAAGCGATGGCCTGCGGTGCGCCGGTGCTTGTTTCGGATGCCGCCTCTCTGCCGGAAGTCACCGGAACAGATGCCGTTATCGTAAAGCCGGACAGCATTCCGGATATGACAAACGGCCTGAACAGGCTCTTTACAGATGAGAATCTAAGAAAATCGCTCAGTCAGAAAGGTTTTGCACGGGCAAAATCATTTTCATGGGAAAAAAGCGCAGAATTATTATATCAGGTCTATCAGGAACTTCTGCCGGAGGAATAAAACATGTTTCGTATTCTGGAAGTGAATAAATTCTATCCGCCTCACATCGGCGGGATTGAAACCGTTGTCGCACAGAGGGCGAAACATCTCTCGAAATTTCCCGATACCGAAGTGAAAGTACTCGTCTGTCAGGAAAAAGGCAGAGGAAAGACGGAAATCATCAACGGAGTGGAAGTCATCCGGTGCGGGAGTGCAGGGACTTATTTTTCGTGTCCGGTTTCGGCCTCTTTTTTCCGGAAATTTCGGGAATTGTCAAAATGGGCGGATGTTATCGAATTTCATACGCCTTTTCCGCTGGAAGATGTGGCCTGTCTGCTTTCCGGATGCAAATGCCGTGTTGTGATTTCATGGCACAGTGATGTCATCCGGCAAAAGAAATTATTATTTTTCTATCAGCCTGTTCTGAAAAGATTTTTACAGAGGGCAGACTGCATCATCACTGCCACGCAGGGGCATATTGAAAGCTCCTCTTTTCTGCCGGAATTCCGTGAAAAATGCAGAGTGATTCCCTATCCTGTCGAAGATACCGAAATTCTGCATACTTCTCCGGTTCTGACCGAAAAGCTCCGGAATCCGGCGCATATCAAGCTGTTATTTGTCGGCAGACTGGTATTGATGACAGGTTTTCCGGCGGTCATGGCCTCCTGCTGAACGATACCGAATGCCTCGGAATTTTCGACAGAAGGAAGAATAAAAATATCACAGTCACTGAATGCCGATTTCAAATCAGCATCCGAA
>JAFUWP010000463.1 GCA_017483405.1 Oscillospiraceae bacterium
GATGTGACAATCTACACCTATCAGGGCAGTGCATACGGCGGAACATCTTCTTCCAGCGGTTCTACCGACCCGTGGAGCAGCGGCTTCGGCGGCGGCGGCATGGGCATGGACGGCAATGCCAACAAGACAGATATTTCTGCAAAGGGCATCAAGTCCGTAGGCCTCTATGATACAGCCGGCACAACATGGCAGTCCGGCGGTAATCTGACCATCAACGGCGGTACACTGGTTATCGATTCTTCTGATGATGCCCTCCACTGCGGCGGCGATATGAGCGTAGTCGGCGGTAATCTGACACTGTCCTCTGCTGATGACGGTATGCATTCTGACCATAGTCTGACTATCGGTACAGCCAATGCAGGCACATTCGATGACGTTCAGATTTACATCCCGAAATGCTATGAAGGCGTAGAAGGTGTTACCATCAATCAGAACAGCGGTACAGTTTACATCATCTCTGATGATGACGGCTATAATGCAGCCGGCGGTGCAGATGGTTCTGGTACAGGCAATACCAATCCGTGGGGCGGCGGTATGATGAGCACATCTTCCGGCACACTGAACCTCAACGGCGGTTTTGCAGTAGTCAACTCCGCAAACGGCGACCATGATGCATTTGACTCCAACGGCAACTTCACCGTAACAGGCGGTTACTACTGCGCAAACGGTCAAGAACCTCTCGACTATGATGGAACATTCACCAACAACGGCGGAAGCATCATCACCATGACAGGCGGCAACACAAATCTGACAACCAGATACAGCTTTGTAGATAATTCCGGTAACGTGATTGTTTCCTTCCTGTCCGCAAGCGGCGGCGGACTCAAGAGCGCATCCAACTGCACAGCCCAGTCCGGCGGTACAGTATCCGGCGGTACTACAGTCGTAGCTCAGGCTGGTGACAAGGCTGTTACAGTCGGCGGTACACTTTCCGGCGGTTCTGCTCTGGGTCAGTCCTCTGAAAGCAGTACTCAGCCTTTTGACCCCCGTACAGGTCGCTAATCAGCAGATAAATCAGCTTCTTTAAAATAATTCCTTAATTCCTTTTTACTATATCATAGAAAACAGCGGTGTGAATTTCATACCGCTGTTTTCGTATCTTACAGGACTTTACAAATTTTCTGAAATATGCTATAATCATAAAAAAGATTCACGGAGGATTTGCTATGCAGTATCAGAAAGAAATTCATGAATATCTCAAAAATCATAAATCAGAAATGCTGGATTTGCTCGGAAAGCTTGTCACCGTCCGGAGTGTGCAGGGCGATGCCCTCGAAGGTATGCCCTTCGGAACTGAACCGGCTAAGGCACTGGGCATCATGCTCGATGCGTGTCGGGAATACGGCTTTCAGACGGAAAATCTCGACAATTACGCCGGCAGTGCTGACCTCAACAGCAAAAAGCCCGAACTCGGCATTCTGGCGCATCTCGATGTCGTTCCGGAAGGTGACGGCTGGATGCATGACCCCTATCAGATAACGTATGACCCCGATTCTGATAAATTATTCGGCAGAGGCACTTCCGATGACAAAGGCCCTGCCGTGGCTTCGCTGTTCGCCATGCGCGCCGTCCATGATTTGCAGATTCCCATGAAATCCGGAGTCCGCCTGATTTTCGGCACGAATGAGGAAAACGGCTCGGAAGATTTGGCCTATTACATGAAGAATCGGACACTTCCGCCGATGGTGTTCACACCGGACGGGGATTATCCGGTTATCAATCTCGAAAAGGGTATGATTCGCCTGAAACTTTCCGCAGAATTCACGGACGGAACAGCAGGAATCCTGAAACTCGATGCCGGTGATGTCATCAACGCTGTTCCGGCGCAGGCAGGGGCTTTTGTGAAAAATATCAGTCCGGAAACCGTTCAGCAGGCTGTTCATGATTTGCAAAAATGCTATCCGATTGAGATTCCCGAAACGGAAATTGGTTTCGATTCCGATAACAATATTGTCATGATTTCCGTCAACGGCGAATCGGCACACGCATCGACTCCCGAAAAAGGCAGAAATGCCCTGACGTTCCTGCTTGAAATTCTGAATGCTCTGCATCTGGAAGGTCAGCAGGGGGAAATCATCGGCAAGCTGGCAGAATGTTTCCTCTATGGCGAAACGGACGGCAAATCCTGCGGAATTTCGGCGAGTGATGAACTTTCCGGCGGACTGACGGAAGTCCTCAGTGTCATGAAAATGAATCTTACAGAGATGACCGCTTATGTGGATATTCGCTTTCCGGTCTGCTGTACGGGTTCGGAAATCATCAGCACGATGCAGAAAGCCCTTGCCCCCGTCAATGCCGAAGCACTTCTTTGTGATGAACCGCATCACACGGATGAAAATTCTCCGTTTGTGCAGACCCTCCTGAAC
>JAFUWP010000464.1 GCA_017483405.1 Oscillospiraceae bacterium
CCGCCGTACGGCGCGCAGGATGCATCGGCGCATATTACGTTCAAAAATCCGGATTTAGCGAAGTTTCAACCGCCGTACGGCGCGCAGGATGCATCAAGGGGACGGCGCACATTTGGTTCACCCGTCCGGAGTTTCAACCGCCGTACGGCGCGCAGGATGCATCCTGCTGTCGTGCGATTTTTGCAACAGGATTTGAAACAGTTTCAACCGCCGTACGGCGCGCAGGATGCATCCGCAAAAATAAATAAAATTCAAACACCGTATAGATGATAATCTGTACAGAAAAGCAAATCACCTTCCTGAACCATGAATATAGTATAGCACATTTTCACAAAAAAGTCAAGCCTTTTTTCTGATTTTTTTAAAATCTCCGGTGCGAATCCCCTGTTTTTTCCCTTCGGAATCCCTCATTAAAAAGAATATTCGCACTAATAAAACACTAATTTAAAATAATATCGCCCGAATTTTCTCCCCGTTTGCAATTTATTCATAATATTTGTGCATAATGCTCTAAAATTATTTAAAATTTTCTACTAAAAAAAGATGGATTTTTTTTCCGGAATATGTTATAATAAAGACATAGCCTCGTGAAAGCTTTTTTCACAGGGCAAAATCTAATCTTGGAGGTATAAACCAATGAGCAAGAAATATGTTTATCAGTTTACCGAAGGCAACGCAAATATGCGCGAACTGCTTGGCGGTAAGGGCGCAAACCTCGCCGAAATGACTTCTATTTTCGGCAAGGACAGAGTTCCTCAGGGCTTCACAATTACAACAGAAGCTTGTACACAGTACTATGAAGACGGCGGTATCAGCGATGAAATCATGGCTGAAATCGAAGCTAACATCACTAAGATGGAAGAAGTCACCGGCAAAAAGTTCGGCGATGTAGAAAATCCTCTGCTCGTTTCCGTTCGTTCCGGTGCAAGAGCTTCTATGCCTGGTATGATGGATACTATCCTCAACCTCGGTCTGAACGAAGAAGTTGTGGATTCTATTGCCAAGAAGTCCAACAACGAAAGATGGGCTTGGGACTGCTACAGAAGATTCATCCAGATGTATTCTGACGTTGTTATGGAAGTCGGCAAGAAGTATTTTGAACAGCTCATCGACCAGATGAAGGAAAAAAGAGGCGTGACTCAGGACGTTGAACTGAATGCCGATGACCTCAAGGAACTGGCTTCTCAGTTCAAGGCTGAATACAAGGCAAAAATCGGTACAGATTTCCCGACAGACCCGAAGGAACAGCTCATGGGTGCAATCAAGGCTGTATTCCGTTCTTGGGACAACCCCAGAGCAAATGTTTACAGACGTGACAATGACATTCCGTTCAGCTGGGGTACTGCTGTAAACGTACAGTCCATGGCATTTGGTAACATGGGTGATGACTGCGGTACAGGTGTAGCGTTCACACGTGACCCTGCAACAGGCGAAAAGAAGCTCATGGGCGAATTCCTGACAAATGCACAGGGCGAAGACGTAGTAGCTGGTGTTCGTACACCTATGCCGATTGCTGAAATGGCTGAAAAGTTCCCTGAAGCTTTTGAAGCATTCAAGGAAGTTTGCGCTACTCTGGAAAAGCACTACAGAGACATGCAGGATATGGAATTCACTGTAGAACATGGTCATCTGTATATGCTCCAGACCAGAAACGGTAAGAGAACAGCACAGGCTGCACTCCAGATTGCCTGCGACCTCGTAGACGAAGGCATGAGAACACCTGAAGAAGCTGTTGCTATGATTGACCCCAGAAACCTTGATACTCTGCTGCATCCGCAGTTTGATGCAAAGGCTCTGAAGGCTGCAACACCTATCGGCAAGGGTCTTGGCGCATCTCCTGGTGCTGCTTGCGGTAAGATTGTCTTCACTGCTGATGATGCTGTTGCATGGGCAGAAAAAGGCGAAAAGGTCGTTCTGGTACGTCTGGAAACCTCTCCGGAAGATATTACAGGTATGAAGTCTGCACAGGGCATTCTGACTGTTCGCGGTGGTATGACATCTCATGCAGCTGTTGTAGCACGTGGTATGGGTACTTGCTGTGTATCCGGCTGCGGCGACATCAAGATGGATGAAGAAAACAAGAAGTTTGAACTCGCTGGCAAGACATTCAAGGAAGGCGATGCAATCTCTATCGATGGTACAACCGGTAACATCTATGACGGCATCATCCCGACTGTAGATGCTCAGATTGCAGGCACATTCGGCCGCATCATGGCATGGGCTGACCAGTTCAGAACTCTGAAGGTTAGAACCAATGCTGATACACCTGCTGATGCTAAGAAGGCTCGTGAACTCGGTGCAGAAGGTATCGGCCTCTGCCGTACAGAACACATGTTCTTTGAAGAATCCAGAATCGCAGCATTCCGCGAAATGATTTGCTCCGATACTGTTGAAGAACGTGAAGCCGCTCTGGCAAAGATTCTTCCTATGCAGCAGGCTGACTTTGAAGCTCTCTACGAAGCTCTGGAAGGCAATCCTGTTACTATCAGATTCCTCGACCCGCCTCTGCATGAATTCGTTCCTACTGAAGAAGAAGACATCAAGAAGCTGGCTGATGCACAGGGCAAGTCTGTAGAAGACATCAAGAACATCATTGCATCTCTGCATGAATTCAACCCGATGATGGGTCACAGAGGCTGCCGTCTTGCAGTAACTTATCCGGAAATTGCTAAGATGCAGACAAGAGCCGTTATCCGCGCTGCTATCAACGTACAGAAGAAACATGCTGACTGGAAGGTTGTTCCGGAAATCATGATTCCGCTGGTTGGTGAAGTAAAGGAACTCAAGTATGTCAAGGATTTCGTAGTAGCAACTGCTGACGAAGAAATCAAGAACGCAGGCGTTGAACTCAAGTACGAAGTAGGTACTATGATTGAAATTCCTCGTGCTGCTCTGACTGCTGATGAAATCGCTAAGGAAGCTGAATTCTTCTGCTTCGGTACAAATGACCTGACGCAGATGACTTATGGTTTCTCCCGTGATGACGCTGGCAAGTTCCTCGGCGCATACTATGACAAGAAGATTTTTGAAAATGACCCGTTTGCAAAGCTCGACCAGATTGGTGTCGGCAAGCTGATGGAAATGGCTGTCAAGATGGGTAAGGAAGTTCGTCCGAATATGCATCTGGGCATCTGCGGCGAACATGGCGGCGACCCGACATCTGTGGAATTCTGCCACAAGATTGGTCTGAGCTATGTATCTTGCTCACCGTTCCGTGTTCCGATTGCAAGACTGGCTGCTGCTCAGGCTGCAATCAATGACAAGAAGTAATTTTACTTCTTGATTGTGATGACAGTGAATGCTGTATTGCAGTGAGTCAGGAATCGGAATGAGCCGGTATCACGAACCGGATAAGAAACCCAAAATCTGTAACGCATCTGAAACTGTGTGATTGATTATCGCTCAAAAATTCCCCCGTGCCGTAACACGGGGGATTTTTTTCAGGCTTTCTGAATTTGTAATGCTTTGATACAAGTGTCCTGATGGAAAACTAATTTCAAATCATGACAGCCGTCAGTTTGAAGCTGAACCGTACAGGATTTGAAATCTTCATAGCCATCCGAAACCGGAATGCTGATTTCTGTCAGGGGAGATTTATCATCATCGAGATAGATTTCAATCTTTGCTGGGTCAATCGGTGCGGATGCCTGAACAGTCAGGCTCTGACAGTGATGTAAATCGCAGTTCTGAAAGATGATTTCATTATGCCATTTCATGCCTCTGATGTGAGTCGCACCCGAAAGCGGATGGGTGAAAATTTCCGTTCCGTCATGGGAATCATAGAGTTCCGCACGGGTGATTTTTTCGAGATTTCTGGGCGGAATGACTTCACCGGAAATATGAATCGTTTCGGCGAGTTTAATATCCGTACAGGATGCGCCGGCTAAAATATCGAAATCGCCGTCTTCAAGGCAGAATGTTTCTCTCGAAACGTCATAGATTTCAAATTCTTCAAACGGGATGATTTCGCTGAATTCGACCGTTTTTCCGGCTTTGATATGCAGTCTTGCGAAGGCGCAGAGCTGAACATCCGGACGCTGAATTCTTTCTGATTTCGCATGAGCATAAATCTGAACGACTTCATCACCATCCGTTTCGGAAGTATTTCTGATGTCGCATTTCACCTGAACGCCGTTTTCAGTAATCTGAATTCTGAGATTTTCATAATCAAAATGGCTGTAACTCAGGCCGAATCCGAACGGATACAGGGGAGTGCCGTCAAAATAACGATAAGTCATTTTTGTTTTCATGATGTCATAGTCTTTGATGCTTGGCAAATCCTCATCGCCGGCATACCATGTGAGGGGGCATCTTCCGGCAGGGTTATTCTCGCCGAACAGGGTTTCGATAACCGCGTGACCGAGTTCCGAACCGGCGTGAGAACTCCACAGAATGGCATCCGGCGCGCGGTCATGCCAAAGAAAGCTATACGGATAACTGGAAATCAGGACAAAAATCAGCGGAATTTTGTTCAGGCTGAGTACATCTTTCAGGAGGTCCAGCGCATTGTGCTGTTCAGACGGCAGATAAATGGAAGTTCTGTCCCAGCATTCACGGGCGACCTGTTCGGGGTCATTTCCTCCGCAGTAGATGACGGCATCACAGTCTTTTGCAAGATTCCATAATCTGCCGTTGGCATCGGAACTTCTCCGGAACGTGAAGAAATTTTTTTCTTTCGGTCTGGTTTCATGCTGACAAATCAATTGATTCTGTTCATTCACACAGAACAGATTGCCGTGCAGATAATCGCAAATCATATATTTATTTGCATGATGATGCCATTCAAGACGGAGCGTTTCGGATGTGAACCAGCCATAGACTTCGGTTTTGCCTAATTTTACAGACTTTCCGTCAATGCAGACAAATCTTTTTGATTTGACTTCTTGCAGATTATTCCATTTATCCTCATTGTCATGCTCACAAAGATAGAATTCAGCGGCATGTTCTTCATCGGTATCGGCGATGAGGCAGTCATTTTCATCAATGCGGACATATTTCTGATTCGGCGCAAGAATCTTGACAATATCCCAGCCAATATCATAGACGACTTCAAAACCTTTTTCTTCGAGAGCCTGCTTGACGGAAATATTGTAACTTGCCGTTCCGGTATACCAGTCCATGAGATTGCAGTCAGCATTCTGACCGAACAAGCCGATTTTATGATGCTTTTCGGGATTGAGGGGAAGGACATTCTTGTGATTATCAAGCAGAACCATGCCTTCACGTGCGGCGCGGAGGTTCAGAGTCTTATCGGCATCGGTATTGACATCATCGAGGTTGAATTTATCGTAGGGAGTGGATTTATCGAATCTGCCGAGCAGAAAATGACTTTCCAGAATATTTCCGACAGCCAAATCGACATCAGCTTCACTGAGTAATCCTTCGGCGAGTGCTTTCTGAGCGGCGGCGATAACGCAGTCAGTATTATCGGTCATACAGTCCGCGCCGGCATACAGACAAGCCTGAAGGGATTCTGCATGAGAACGGAACGCATGATGCGCGGTTACATTCTGAGTAAAATCCGCGCCGTCCGTGACGACAAAACCGAGCCCCCAGTCTTTTTTGAGAACATCTTTCAAATCGTGATTAACGACTGCCGGTGCATGACATATATCATTATAGGCGGTCATGACACTATGCGCCCCGCCCTTGACTACGGGCTTTCTGAATGCCTGATAATAATGTTCATGCTTCAATCTCGGATTGAGATTGGCATTATCAAAAGCGCGTTCCTGTTCGTGATTATTGGCACAGAAATGTTTCAGAGTGGGGATAGTCGCCCAGATTTTAGGGTCATCGCCTTTGAGACCTTTGGTATACATAGCGGCCATTTCGCCGGTTAAAAAGGGGTCTTCGCCGTAGCATTCCTCAGTGCGCCCCCATCGGGGGTCACGGGATAAATCGACAGTAGGCCCCCAGACCATCAGACCGCCTTTTTTATCGCCCTGATTGTAATAAGCACGGGCTTCACGGCCGGCAGTTCTGCCGATTTCGAGCATCATATCTTTATCGAAGCTCGCGGCCATGCCGATAGGCTGAGGAAAGACGGTCGAAGGCTTTTCGGGTTCGCGGTTGACGAGGCCTCTGGCGACTTCATGGCCGACAAACCATTCCGGAATGTGAAGTCTTTCAATGGGGAGCTGATGGGTTGACAGAAAATAAATTTTTTCTTCGAGCGTGAGCCGATGCAGTAAATCCTGTACACGGTCTTTGACGGGTAAATTTTCGTTTAAGTAATCGAACATAATCGCTGTCCTTTCTTAATTTCTCGTTTTTCGAGCAGAATATGATTTCTGGGGTCGCCGTTATCCAAATCGCGCAGAATGGTAACAGTTTCCAGATGCATGAATAATTGATTTTGAATTCCGGCATTTTGACAGAAATCCTCAATGGTATCGAATTCCTGCATATCCAGATAGAATTTTATATTGAAAAAGCCTTTCTGACTGGTATAATCCGAACTGATGCCGAGGGGATAAACCTGATTTTCATATTCGATTTCAAAACTAACTTGCGGAGCGTTAATTTTCAGACATTCCTGAAAGAAATCAATCACATCTACCGGACGGCATACCAGAGGGGCGAAGGATTTTTTCTTGAAAATTTCAGATAATTTCATAATGTATATTTCCTCCTATTTAAATGCAAGTGTAGATTTCCGGCCGAGCCAGACACCCAGCAGACAGCATATCACGCTGAAAATCATATACAGACCGCCTGTCAGATAGGATTTATTTTCCAGAAGCTGATAAGATTCCAGAGAGAAGGTCGAAAATGTAGTGAATCCTCCGCAGACACCGGTTTTCAGGAACAGAATCAGATTTGCCGGAAGGGAATGTTTTTCAGAAATGCCGACAATCAGGCCAATCAGGAACGCGCCCAGAATGTTAGTGATAAAAGTCAGAAACGGGAATTCTGATTTCAGAGGGAGCAGACTGATGGCATATCTGCCGGATGCGCCGACAGCTCCGCCGAGTGCGACAAAGAGGAATTTTATCATTTCAGAATCGCCTGCACTTCGGGAAAGAGGGAAAGACTTCGTTTCAGGATGCCGTGACAATGAGCAATCGCCGTTCCGTAGTTGGTCATGGGGATGCCCTGTTCTGTCGCGGTACTCTGCCGGAACTGAACGGCTTTCGGGGGGAGCATACACGCACCGCAGTGGACGATAAGCGCATAATCCTGTAAATTTTTCGGGAATTCCGTTCCGGAAGTCCATGAAAATTCCGGCTGACATCCGGCATGTTGTATAATCCATTTCGGGAGCTTGACCGTTCCGATGTCATTGCACTGCCGGTGATGCGTACATCCTTCGGAAATCAGGACTTTATCACCGTCTTTAAGCGTATCGAGAGCCGATGCACCACGGACAACTAATTCCAAATCGCCCTTGTATCTGGCGAATAAGATAGAGAACGAAGTCAGCGGAATATCTTCCGGAACGATTTTGGAAACCTTTCCGAATGCCTGACTGTCAGTAATCACCATACGGGGGGAGATGTTTTTCAGGACTTCGGATAATTCCTCTACCTGACAGCAGACCGGAACTGCTCCCACTTCCAGAGATGCCCTGATAATCTGCTGTTGAGGCAGAATCAATCGGCCTTTCGGAGCGGATTCATCAATCGGAATCACCAGAATTATCATATCATTTTTCTGCATCAAATCCGAAATCAGGGGTTTTGCGTTTGTCTGCGGACAGACCTGCTTTGCGATAAGTTCTTTCAGTTCGTGAATGTTTTCGCCTGTTTTGGCACTGATGCAGATTTCTGATGTCGATTTGATTTCCGGCTTGTTCAAATCCGATTTGTTATAGGCGATAATATAAGGCAGTTTCCGTTTCTGGAATTCAGAAATCAGATTTTCATCAAGTTCGGATTTGCCCTGCACGGCATCAATCACCAGAATGGCAATATCGGTTTTTTCGAGCACTTGCAGAGATTTCTCGACTCTGAGTTTTCCGAGTTCTCCGGAATCATCCAGACCGGCGGTATCGACAATCATCACCGCACCGAGCGGAAGAAGTTCCATCGCCTTGTAAACGGGGTCAGTTGTCGTGCCCTTGACATCCGAAACTACGGATAGTTTCTGATTGGTTACGGCATTGACGACACTGGATTTTCCGGCATTTCTTTTTCCGAAGAAAGCAATCTGAATTCTTTCTCCGGAGGGAGTAGCATTCAAACTCATGATAATATCACTTCTTTCATAGTATAAAATATTATTTTCTAAATTATAACATATCTGTCACCGGATTGCAATATTATTTTCCGAAAATTCATTGACAAACCCCGATTTTTATGCTATAATATGCCTGTAAGTTGATTGGATTGTATTGTATCCCTGCTTGTCGGGGAATAATAACAAGGAGGAAACTGACATGAAAAAATTAAACACAAAATCCATTGTAATGCTTGGTGTACTGACCGCGTTCGTGATTATCTTTTCTACAACGCCGATAGGCTCTATTCCGATAGGTCCTCTTGTCATCACCCTGAACATCATTCCGATTGCACTGGCATCCATTACATTAGGACCGACAGGAAGCGTTATCATCGGAGCAGTATTCGGAATATTCAGCTTTTTGCAGGCATCAGGGGTCATTCAGGGAACAGCCTTTGCACAGACATTGTTCAGCATCAGTCCAGTTCTGACATTGATTCAGTGCGTTGTGCCGAGAGTGCTTGACGGACTTTGTGCAGGATATATCTACAAAGCCGTTTCCAAGTTCAATAAGGAAACCGCGTGCTTTGTGACCGGATTTTTCTCTGCATTTCTGAATACCGTATTCTTTATGACATCGCTGGTGACACTGTACGGCAAGACAGAATATTTGCAGAGCATGATTAACGGCAGAAATATTCTGATATTTATCGTTGCGTTTGTCGGCGTGAATGCCGTGACTGAAATGGTATCTTCGACCGTTATCGCAGGAGCAGTCGGAGTCGCACTCCAGAAAGCAAAGCTGGTGCAGACACCTACAGTACAGGCATCTTAAACAATCTGATAAAATATCACAGCTCTGAAGCGGAAACTTCAGAGCTGTTTTTATTTTTTCTTCTGCCGTTTTGCTTTTCTTTTTCCATGTATATTTTCATTAAGCATTGCTGTACTGTATTCCATGAATGATTTTCCATAAGATTCCGGAACATGACAAGAACATGATACAAGTCTGTATTATCACTTTCAATTGATAAAGGTTTTCGGATATTTGTCAATCCTGCAAAATAATCCAGAGATACACCATAATATTTTGCAAGAATAATCGCTTTGGCAAGGGGAATATCCACTTCGCCACGTTCATATTTGCCATAATGATTCATAGAAACATGTATTAATTCTGAAACCTGTTTTTGAGTTAGTCCTTTTTCATCTTTCAATTCTTTTAATTTCTGATAAATTGCCATTAGCACTCACTCCTTAAAGCTTATAGTTATATTATACACCCTAAAAGATAAATGTGGTGAAAATACAATCTTTAAATGGTTCAGTTTTAAGGATAAATCAAATAGAATGGAGTGAAAAACTCCGGAACTTTTTCAAGTTCCGGAGCTGTTTTTTATTGCTTTTTCTTCTTTAAAGGCGGAGTCGCCTGACCTGTTCCGTGACCGGAAACGCGCAGACGGTTGAGTGCTCTCTGTAGTTTGAGGTTAGCACGCTCCAGACGGTCAGGTTCATTCTGAGCGGCTTCGATTTTCGCCATAGCATCCTGACGGGAGCGTTCCGCCCAGTCAGGGTCGATTTCCTCTGCCCATTCAGCGGCAGTGACCATGACTGTTGTCTTATCATCGGAGACTTTCAGAACACCGCCGGATTCGGCAGCGATTCTGGTTTCGCCGTTCGGAAGCTTAACCGTCAGAACACCTGTTTGCAGAATCGCCGCATAGCGGATATGTCCGGCTAAGATACCGACATCGCCCTCAGTGGTTCTTGCCGTCAACTGAACAACCTCATCATCGAACAGGATTTTATCAGGCGTGAGAATCATTAAACGGTAAGTATTCATGATATCACCTTATTCCTGAATGCTCTTAGCCTTTTCGACAGCTTCGTCAATTGTGCCGACAAATAAGAAAGCGGATTCCGGCAGGTCATCATGTTTGCCCTCGATGATTTCTTTAAAGCCTCTGATAGTTTCTTTGAGGGGGACATACTTGCCCTGCATACCGGTGAACTGTTCGGCAACGGAGAACGGCTGAGATAAGAATCTCTGTACTTTACGGGCGCGGAGAACGATTCTTTTATCTTCGTCGGAAAGTTCATCCATACCCATGATAGCGATAATATCCTGTAATTCGTTATATCTCTGTAAGATAGTCTGAACTGCACGGGCGGTTTCATAATGTTCATGACCGACAATATCGGGGTCTAAGATTCTGGAAGTACTTTCTAGGGGGTCAACGGCCGGATAGATACCCAGAGAAGCTATTGAACGGGATAATACAGTCGTGGCATCCAGATGGGCGAATGTGGTGGCCGGAGCAGGGTCAGTGAGGTCATCGGCCGGAACATAAACAGCCTGAACCGATGTGATAGAGCCTTTCTTGGTAGAAGTGATTCTTTCCTGTAATGCGCCCATTTCGGTAGCGAGAGTCGGCTGATAGCCTACAGCGGAAGGCATACGTCCGAGCAGTGCGGAAACTTCCGAGCCAGCCTGCGTAAAACGGAAGATGTTATCAATAAATAACAATACGTCCTGACCTTCGGTATCGCGGAAGTATTCTGCCATTGTCAGACCGGACAGAGCGACACGCATTCTAGCTCCTGGGGGTTCATTCATCTGACCGTATACGAGGACAGTTTTATTGAGAACTCCGCTTTCTTTCATTTCGTTATAGAGGTCATTGCCTTCACGGGTACGTTCTCCGACACCTGTAAAGACGGAGATACCGCCGTGCTGATTGGCTACGTTATTGATTAGCTCCTGAATCAGAACAGTTTTTCCGACACCAGCACCGCCGAACAGGCCGATTTTACCGCCTTTCAGATACGGAGCGATTAAGTCGATAACTTTGATACCCGTTTCGAGCACTTCATTAGAGGCGGTTTGTTCTTCATAGCTGGGGGCTTCGCGATGGATTTCCCATTTTTCGTCTGTATCGGGAGCAGGTTTCTCATCGATAGCCTCACCGAGCAGATTGAACATTCTGCCGAGAGTTTCCTTTCCGACTGGTACTTTGATGGGCGCGCCGGTATCGATGGCATCCATACCGCGGACAAGGCCG
>JAFUWP010000465.1 GCA_017483405.1 Oscillospiraceae bacterium
CTAACTCCGGTATGGAAGACCCGTGGGTCAGAGGTTCGGGATGGAAAAAAGGCGAAATTCCTCCGCAGAAATGCTATCTCGACCATATCGAAGCGTGGTCGGTGAATGAATGCACTATCAACTGGAATACGCCTCTTGCATGGCTGACATCTTTCCTCTGCGAGGAGGGCGGAGGTGTCATCACAGGTCAGGCAAGTTCCGGCTCGAATGACGGCGGAAACGGTCAGTCGAATGACAATCAGGTCTATGAAACTCAGCCGGCTCTGCAAAAAACGGAAACTTCCCCCGTTCCGGATAATCCGACTATCCGGAACAATGCCACTGAAGCAACTGATGTCGATTCCGATGCCGATGCTCTGAAATCCCGTCAGGACGAATCCGATGAAGACCTCTCTGTCGAAATCAAATCCGAAAAACAGCAGAATCTCCCCTTGATTCTCGGAATCGCCGGCGGACTGATAGCATTAATCTCCATCGAGATTTTCGCCTATAAGGTGATTAAATTAAAGAAAGACAGGAAAGAATAATTTCTGAAATATCACATACCCTAATCCGGAAGTCAGACTTCCGGATTTTTTATATCTTGATTATTTAAAAAAATAACAGAAATTTTGAAAAAACACTTGACAAATCATAATTGATTTGATATAATTAAATTGTACTCAATCGAATTGAGCAAAATATAATTTCAAAGGAGTTTTTACTATGAGCAGTATTTATGATTTCACGATGAAAGATGTTGACGGAAACATGATTCCCCTCTCCAACTATAAAGGCAAAGTCCTTTTGATTGTCAATACCGCCACCGGATGCGGATTCACGCCCCAGTATGAAGGTCTTCAGGATTTGTATGACAAATATCAGGAACAGGGTCTTGAAATCCTCGATTTTCCGTGCAATCAGTTCGGCGGTCAAGCCCCAGGTTCGGATGAGGAAATTGTAGATTTCTGCCAGTCCCGTTACGGTGTAACTTTCAAGCAGTTCTCGAAAATCGAAGTCAACGGCGAAAATGAAGCCCCTCTCTATACGTTCCTGAAAAAACAGCAGGGCGGTATGCTCGGAAGCAATATCAAGTGGAATTTCACGAAATTCCTTGTTGACAAGAACGGCAAAGTCATCGACAGATTCGCCCCCGTTGACAAACCCGAAAAATTAGAATCTAAAATAAAGGAGCTGTTGTAATATGACTAACTATGTTTATGAACCCGAAGGCGTTTGCCCGATGCAGATTACATTCGACATCGAAGGCGATGTCATCCGCAATATCCAGTTTATGGGCGGATGCAACGGCAATCTGAAAGCGATTTCTAAACTTCTGGACGGCTGGACGGTTGACCAGATTGAGGAGAAACTTTCCGGCAATACCTGCGGAAGAAGACCCACATCCTGCGCTGACCAGCTCGCAAAGGCCGTCCGCGCGGCTTATGAGGAAGTATCCGCATGAGCGACCAGAATTATGATGTTCTGAAACTGGAAAATCAGCTGTGTTTTCCGCTCTATGCGTGTTCGCGTCAGATTATCCGGAAATATCACAAATATCTGGATGAACTGAATCTGACTTATACACAATATATCGCAATGCTGGTTTTCTGGGAAGTCAGAAAAATCAATGTTAAGGAACTCGGAAAACGGCTGTATCTGGATTCCGGAACGCTCACCCCCCTGCTGAAATCCCTCGAAGAAAAGGGTTATGTCCGCCGTTATCGCTCCAAAGAAGATGAACGCGTTCTTCTGGTGGAAATCACCGACTCCGGCGATGCGCTCAGAGAACAGGCTGTCACGATTCCGGAGAAAATGAACGGATGTATGAACCTCACTCCGGAAGAAGCAGTAACACTGTATCAGTTGTTATACAAGGCATTATCCTGAATGAAAAAAATCCCCTTTCGGCTGAAAGGGGATTTTTATGATTTGTATGAAAATCAGTTCTTGATGCTGTGCATCGGAGCAGGAATCCGTCCGCCTCTTGCGATAAATTTCGATGCGGATTTCTGATTCACCGGCATAACAGGGCCAGAACCCAGCAGACCGCCGAATTCGAGCATATCGCCTTCTTTTTTGCCGATGGCCGGAATCAGACGGACAGCAGTTGTCTTGTTGTTCACCATACCGATAGCGGCTTCATCCGCGATGATGGCGGAAATGGTATCGGCAGGCGTATCACCGGCAACGACAATCATATCAAGGCCAACGGAGCAGACTGCTGTCATGGCTTCGAGCTTTTCGATGCAGAGTGTGCCGTTGACAGCGGCATCAATCATGCCGGCATCTTCGGAAACCGGAATGAATGCGCCGGACAGTCCGCCGACATTGGAGGAGGCCATGACACCGCCTTTTTTTACGGCATCGTTCAGGAGTGCGAGTGCCGCTGTCGTGCCGTGTGTACCACAGCATTCGAGTCCCATGCCTTCCAGAATGTGAGCGACACTGTCGCCGATTGCCGGAGTCGGAGCAAGTGACAAATCCACGATACCGAACGGAACATTCAGCATCTTAGAGGCTCTCGAACCGACAAGCTGACCCATTCTCGTGATTTTGAATGCAGTCTTCTTGATAACGTCAGCGATTTCGTCAATGCTGGCATCCGGATATTTTGCGATAGCCGCGCGGACAACACCAGGGCCGGAAACGCCGACATGAATTTCGCAGTCCGGCTCGCCGATGCCGTGAAATGCCCCTGCCATGAAAGGATTATCTTCCACCGCGTTGCAGAATACAACCAGTTTCGCCGCGCCGATGCACTGTTTATCAGCAGTGAGTTCAGAACACTGACGGACGATTTTACCCATCAGAGCCGCCGCATCCATATTGATGCCGCTTCTGGTCGAGCCGATATTCACCGATGAACATACGTTGGAAGTTTCGGCGAGTGCCTCCGGAATCGAGTTGATAAGTTCCAAATCCCCTGCGCTGAATCCCTTATGCACAAGAGCCGAATAGCCCCCTAAGAAATTGACTCCGCAGGTATCAGCGGCTTTCTGGAGGGTTCTGGCGAACTTGACCGGATTCTCCTTCGGACATGCGGCCGCAAGCAGAGCAATCGGAGTGACAGAGATTCTCTTGTTGACAATCGGAATGCCGTATTCTTTCTCAATCTGCTCGCCGGTTTTCACCAGATTTTCGGCTTTGGATGTGATTTTGTCATAGAATTGTGTGCAGGCTTTGTCTATGTCAGGGTCGATACAGTCCAGCAGGGAAATCCCCATTGTAATCGTACGGATGTCAAGACACTGGTCCTGTATCATGCGGATGGTTTCCAGAATATTAAACGTATTCAGCATGATTTCACCTCAGAATCAATTATATTTCGTGCATGGAGTTGAAAATGTCCTCATGCATACAGTGAATGTCAAGATGTTCTGCCTTTCCCAGTTCTGCCATCTGGTCGGAGAGGGCGGAGAAATCAGAAGTGATATTGGAAATATCTGCCATCATAATCATAGCAAACATATCCTGCATGACACTCTGGGTGACTTCGATGATATTGGCATTGTGTTCTGCACAGATGCCGCTGACCTTGTGCAGAATGCCTACGGTATCTTTACCGATAACTGTAATAACTGCTCGCATAGAAATGCGCCTCCTTGATTTTTTGAGTGATATATTTATTATAGCATATTTTTCCGGAAAAGAAAAGAGCTTTTTTCATTTTTTTGAAAACAAAGTCAAAGTTCACAAAAAATTTTCAAATCAGATATTGACTTTAGTCAAATTGAATGTTATACTAGAAATAAGAAAATATTATTCCAGAAAGGGAGCGTTTCTATGAAAAAAATGAAGCTTGCTGCGGCACTGCTTTCCTGCGTGATGGCATGTGTTCCGTTAATGCATAATTTTGCAGCAATACATACATCAGCCGTTAATCTGCATGATGAAGCCTCTATGACCGATGAAGAAAAACAGATTAAAAAATACTGCGATACTGTCATTAATCTGGTCAATAACGAAAGAACTTCGCGCGGATTGTCAGAACTCGCGACCTTTCCGCTCCTGAACGAAGTCACCTGCATCAGAGCCGAAGAACTCGGACAGTCTTTTGCACATGTCCGTCCGGATGGTTCTATGTGCTTTTCGGCTATGAAACAGGCCGGCATCTCTTATCGCGGTGCGGCAGAAAATATCGCCGCCGGCCGTCCTGAACCAAGTTCCGCTATGGAACAGTGGATGAATTCCGAAGGACACCGGAAAAATATTCTCGACCCTGTCAAAACACACATCGGCATCGGATATTATTATGATGAAGATTCTGTTTTCGGCTATCACTGGAGCATGTTCCTGATTACTGCTGTAGACGGCAGTCAGCCTCATGTCTTTGACGGTCAGTATATTCCGGAACGTGTTTTCGGCGACCCTGACGGAAATGATGAAATCAATGCCGCGGATGCCAAACTGATTCTTCATTATGCGGCAAGCCGTGCCGCCGGTCTGGATATTGAAGCCCCGACAGGTTTCCTCGATGCCGCTGACCTCAATCAGGACGGTTCGGTAGACGCGGTGGATGCCTCTGCCATTCTGGAATATGCCGCCGTCAAGGGTACAGGTGTTTCATGTCAGCTTTCTGATTTTATTTGGTAATCCGGATAAAATAGAAATATAAAAAATACTAAGGATAAAAGGAGTATCTCAAATTATGGACATTATGCAGTCATCACTGGAAAAACACAAGGAATGGGGCGGAAAGATTGAAATCATCTCCCGTACCAGAATCAACGACAGGGATTCGCTTTCCCATGCGTATACCCCTGGGGTCGCCCAGCCGTGTCTGGAAATCGAAAAAGACCCGTCTCTGTCCTACACGCTCACCAGAAGACATAATCTGGTCGCTGTCATCACGGACGGAACAGCCGTTCTCGGACTCGGCGATATTGGCCCTCTCGCGGCAATGCCCGTGATGGAAGGCAAATGCGCGCTGTTCAAAGAATTCGCCGATGTCGATGCTTTCCCTCTTTGTGTCAATTCCAAAGATACTGACGAAATCGTAAATACTATCGCGAATATCGGCCTGAGTTTCGGGGGCATCAATCTCGAAGATATTGCCGCTCCCAGATGCTTTGAAATCGAAGCCAAACTCAAGGAAAGACTCGATATTCCGGTCTTTCATGATGACCAGCACGGAACAGCCATTGTCGTAGCCGCCGCGCTCGTCAATGCCTGCAAAGTCGCCGGAAAACAGATTTCTGAACTCGAAATCGTCATCAACGGCGCAGGCTCTGCCGGAATCGCCATCGCAAAACATCTGCTCGCGCTGGGTGTCGGCAATCTGATTCTTGTCGATATTAATGGTATTTTGGCATCTGATGAAACTTATCAGAATCCGGCGCATAACGAAATCGCCGCTCTGACAAACAAGAACAAAAAACACGGCAAGCTTGCGGATGCTGTTCAGGGCGCAGATGTCTTTATCGGTGTTTCCCGTCCGAAGTTATTAACTCCCGAAATGATTCAGTCCATGAATCAGAAGCCGATTGTCTTCGCGATGGCGAACCCCGTTCCGGAAATCATGCCCGATGAAGCCAAACAGGCCGGTGCTTACATTGTCGGGACAGGCCGGAGCGACTTCCCGAATCAGATTAATAATGTCGTAGCTTTCCCAGGGGTATTCAAGGGCGCACTGGCCGTTCGTGCAAAGGACATCAATCAGGAAATGAAAGTCGCCGCGACAAAAGCCATTGCCGGATGCGTTTCCGATGACAAGCTGAATCCGGATTTCATCCTTCCGGATGCCTTCGACCGGAGTGTCGCGCTCGCTGTTGCGAAAGCTGTCGCGCAGGCCGCTATTGATTCCGGAGTCGCCGGACTGGATGTCAATCCGCTTGCTTAATCATGAGGAAATCCGAAATGTTTGTCATTTCACAATTATGGGTCAGACTGCTGGGAACGATATTGTTCTCAGCAGGATTGGTCTTTTTTGCCTGTCCGTTTCTGGTTGGCATCCGTCATGCCGGATGCATTTTCGGTACGGTGATTTCCGTGATGGGGATTGTGTTTTTCGCACTGAATCCGGCAGTTTCCGGCATCTTACAGAAAATCTGGGAAAACGGATTCGGGCATTTTGTGCTGTGCATCCTGATGGGGATACTCGGTTTCGGGGCGGTGCTGGGAATCGTCATGAGCGTTTTCATGATAATTTCGGCGAATCACAAGCCGAAATCAGAAAATACAGTTGTCATCCTCGGATGCAAAGTCCGTGACGGCGCACCGAGCCTGATGCTTCAGAAACGGCTTGATGCCGCGCTGAATTATCTGAATCAGCATCCGGATGTGCCTGTTATCGTCTGCGGCGGTCAGGGAGAGGATGAAAGCATTACCGAGGCGCAGTGCATGACGGAATATCTTACCGCCCACGGCCTTGCGGAATCCAGAATCTATCGTGATGATACTTCCACTTCCACGCTCGAAAACCTACAGAATGCAAAGGCCATCATCACGGAACAGGACTGGCTGCCGGAAATCACGATTGTAACGGATGGTTATCATCAGTTCCGTGCGGCGAATATCGCGAAAAGCATCGGCCTTTCTGCGGATGCGGTATCAGCAGGGACATCATGGTATTTAGTGCCGTCCTACTGGGTGCGCGAATGGCTGGGAATCTGTTATCAGTTTGTGTTCGGATAATTCCGGACACAAGCTGTTTTCACGAGTCAGCAGGTGCTTACTATGAAGATTTTATTTATCGCCGATGAAGAAAGCAAATATCTATGGGATTTCTATGAAACATCCAAACTCGAAAATCTGGATTTAATCATCTCCTGCGGAGACTTGAAACCCGAATATCTGGAATTTCTTGTCACGATGGCGCATTGTCCGTTATTGTATATTCACGGCAATCACGACACAAAATATCTACAGAATCCGCCGGAAGGATGTATCTGCATTGATGATGCACTTTTCACTTATCAGGGCGTACGGATTCTGGGGCTTGGCGGTTCTATGAAGTATAACAATCAGGAACTTCCCTTTCAGTGTACTGAAAAACAGATGCAGAAACGCATCCGGAAACGCTGGCTTGATTTGCATCGCACGCACGGATTTGATATTCTGGTAACACATGCCCCTGCAAAAGGACTCAACGACCTTCCGGATTTGCCGCATCAGGGATTTGCCTGCTTCTGTGATTTGCTGGAAAAATATCATCCTGCATTATTCTGTCACGGGCATGTACACCTGAATTATGGCTCTGTTCCGCGGTTTGATAACTATCATGATACCGTTGTCCTGAACGCTTATGAACGCTGTATTTACGATTTTCGTCAGAATATACAAAAATCATGATGAATTTTGGGTAAAATTGTTTGACAAAAATTTATCAAACCCATTGACAGAAAAATAACAATGTGGTAAAATAAAACTGTAGAGAAAAGATTTCTTACAACAAAACCGATTATCAAAAATTGTGTTGAAAAATATTTTCAGAATGGAGAGATTGATACATGACTAATGAAATGCTGGTAGACAGCGTAGAAACACTGGAAGCCAAAATTCAGAGCGTCCGTGCCGCACAGGAAAAATATGCTACCTATACTCAGGAGCAAGTAGACAAGATTTTCAAGGCTGCTGCACTCGCTGCCAATCATGCCAGAATTCCGCTCGCTAAAATGGCTGTGGAAGAAACAGGCATGGGCATCATGGAAGATAAAGTTATCAAGAATAACTATGCCGCTGAACACATCTATAACGCCTATAAAAATACAAAAACCTGCGGCGTTATCGAAAAAGATGACGCGTTCGGCGTGACAAAAGTCGCTGAACCTATCGGCCTGATTGCCGCTGTTATCCCGACAACCAACCCGACTTCTACTGCGATTTTCAAGTCCCTGCTGGCTCTGAAAACCAGAAATGCAATCATCTTTTCTCCGCATCCGAGAGCTAAGAAATCCACTATCGAAGCCGCCAGAATCGTTCTGGATGCCGCTGTCAAGGCAGGTGCTCCGGAAGGCATCATCGGCTGGATTGATGTCCCCTCTCTTGAACTGACTAACACCATCATGAAAGAGGCTGATATTATTCTGGCTACCGGCGGCCCTGGTATGGTAAAAGCCGCTTATTCTTCCGGTACTCCGGCTCTGGGCGTTGGTGCTGGTAATGCATCCGCTGTTATCGATAATTCTGCCGATATTCTGAATGCAGTGAACTCTATCATTCACTCCAAGACTTTCGATAACGGTATGATTTGCGCAACAGAACAGACCATTATCGCGCATAAGGATGTTTATGATGCTGTCAAGGCGGAACTCCTCAAGAGAGGCGCATACTTCCTGAACGAAGACGAAAAGAACAAGCTCAGAAGCACCATGCTCATCAACGGCGCACTGAATGCTAAGATTGTAGGTCAGAGACCTTACAAGATTGCAGAACTCGCAGGCTTTACGATTCCGGAAGAAGTCAAAGTCATCGTTGGTGAAGCCGAAGATACCAGCGTAGATGAAGCATTCGCTCATGAAAAGCTGACAACCATCCTCGGCATGTACAAGGCCGAAAACTTTGAAGATGCTATGGACAAGGCTGAACAGCTCCTCTTTAATGCCGGCGGTCTGGGTCATACTTCCTCCCTGTGGATTGATAATACCAGCGCAGAAGGCAGAAAGAAACTCGATGTCTTCGCTGACAGAATGAAAACCTGCCGTATTCTGGTAAATACACCTTCTTCTCTGGGCGGTATCGGTGACCTGTATAACTTCAAGTTTGCGCCTTCCCTCACACTGGGATGCGGTTCTTGGGGCGGTAACTCCGTATCTGAAAATGTTGGTGTGAAGCATCTGCTCAACATCAAGACAGTTGCTGAACGCCGTGAAAATATGCTCTGGTTCAGAACACCTCAGAAAGTTTACTTCAAGAAGGGCTGTCTGCCGGTTGCTCTGGATGAACTCAAGAACGTCATGGGCAAAAAGCGCGCATTCCTCGTAACTGACGAATTCTTATACAAGAACGGCTTTACAAAATGCATCACTGACAAGCTCGATGAAATGGGTATCGCTTATACCGTATTCGCAGACGTTCAGCCTGACCCGACTCTTGCATCCGCTCAGAAGGGCGCAGATGCGATGCGCAAGTTCGAGCCTGACTGCATTATCGCACTCGGCGGCGGTTC
>JAFUWP010000042.1 GCA_017483405.1 Oscillospiraceae bacterium
ACGATGACGGCGCAGGTGTTACCAAAATTTCCTTCATGGTTCGCACCGATTCCAATAAGCCTTCTGATAAAGTATCTGTCAGATATTATTTCGATTCCAGTGAAATTTCTAACATCAGTTCTGTAGATGCTAAGGAACTGTATGACCAGTCCAGCGCAGAAGCCAGCGAAGAAGGCGCAGACGGCATTACTTCAGGTCCTTTCAAGTATGACGGAAAAGAAAATACCTACTATGTCGAAATCAGCTGGGACGGCTATAAAATCGCTAATTCCGGCAAGAAATATCAGTTCTCGATGGGTATGTACTACGGCGATAACTGGGACCCCACAAATGACTGGAGCTATCAGGGACTGCCTTCTCTGAGCGACAGCGAAATGTTCGGCAATAACAACGAAATCAAGACGGATTATATCTGCGTTTATGATGATGGTGTTCTGGTCGGCGGTATCGAACCGGATGGCTCTACTCCGGCAGAGGCTGAACCTGTTGCCACTGAAAAATCTACAGAAAAAGCTACTGAAAAAACTACCGAAGCCGAAACTCCGGCCGGCAAGCTCGGTGATGTCAATGGAGACGGTTCAATTGATATTCTGGATGTTATCACTCTTAACAAGGCTCTGCTCGGTAAGGAAAATTTATCCGCATCTCAGGAGAAAAATGCGGATGTCAACAAGAGCGGTAAACCCGATTCCAATGATGCCCTGATGATTATGAAATCCATTGTCGGCCTGCTTACTCTTGAATAAGCATTTTCATCTTGTATGATAAAAAGCATCAGTCTGTTTTGTGCAGACTGATGCTTTTTTCTCTCATAAAATTAGTGAATTAAGATAAAATAAACTAAAGTTTTTACTATTGATTTTTATCCTGAAATATGCTACAATATAAATAGCACAAATCTCAGAAAGGGGGGATGGGATTATGACCGAAATCAGACTGTACCGGATGGAAATGTATGTAGTCGCACTGCTCCTGATATTTACAAATCTGCTGTATACATTCGTGCAGAACCGTACCGATAAGCCGCAGAATAAATTTTTCATCTCCGTCAACGGAATTGTTCTGATAAATATTATCACATCCATTCTGGAAGAATATATCGAAACACAAATCATGATTTCTAACAAGGCATTTATTCTGAAAAATATCATGAATTATTTGTATTTTATCATCCATGCAATGCTTTGTCCCATGTTTGCGATGTATGTCGTGTATGCTGTCGGAAAACAGCATAAGCGGACTTGGTCGAATAATCTGCTGTTCGGCGGATTGTTTATCGCGACAGAAATCATCGCCGTTTCCAATCCGCTGACAAACTGGGTCTATACCTTTGATAGCAACAGAGTCTTTCACCGCAGCTGGGGAGTCTACTCTATCTATCTGGCGGCCGCATTTTACTATATCTATGCCGTTGTGACATTGTTTTCCTCATGGAACGCACTGACAAAAAAACGGCGCGTCTCGATGGTGTATTTCTTCCTGATTGTTATGTTCGGCGTACTCATTCAGATGCTCAATGCCGAAATCCGTTCGGAACTGTTTTCCGAAGCACTCGGCCTGCTCGGTGTGATGGTCGCTGTTGAAAACGAAGATGACCGCATTGATGTGAATACCGGTTTCTGTAACCGGAAAGCACTGCTGAATGACATCAAAAGCCATATCGTCAACCGCCGGAAACTGACTGTACTCAATATCCGCATCACCAATCCGGAAATCATCCAGAGAGCTACCGGAAAAGCTAATATGGATATTCTGGCCGATATTCTTGCCGATTATCTGAAATCTGTGATTCCGCGCTATCAGATTTATAACGTCAATCCCGAAAGCTTTATTCTGACACTGGTTGACAAACAGACTGAAAATGCACTGACACTCGCGCAGAAAATCAGCCGGCGATTTGAACTGCCGTTCGATTCCGGCGGAACGGAACTCCTGCTGAATACAGTCGTCATCAAGGCCGATGTTCCTGATGAGCTGAAATCTGCCGAAGATGTGCTCTCTATGGCTGACCAGTCACTTCCGAAAAATAATACCAAAACTCTCCTTATCGGGGAAGACCTCAGTTATCTGCTCCGGCGCACCGCCGTGGAAGAAGCTATCAGCCGCGGCATTACAGAACGGACTTTTGAAGTTTATTATCAGCCTACTTATCATATCAAGGGAAAACTGCACGGCGCAGAAGCCCTCATCCGTCTGCATGACAGCGTTATCGGAAACGTATTTCCGGATGAATTCATCCCCGTTGCCGAACAGATGGGTATGATTGATATACTCGATAATTTTGTCTTTTCGGAAGTCTGCCGGTTTCTTCTCAGCGGCATTCCGGATTCGTTTCAGATGGACTGCATTAATGTGAATCTCTCCGTCATGCACTGTATGCAACCGGATTTCATCGAACAAATCAACCAGATTGCCGAACGATTCGGCATTGATAAGCGCAGTATCAATTTTGAAATTACAGAATCCATTGCCGCAAGTGATTATGGCCTTCTCAGTTCGATTGTGAATGTCCTCAAAAGCGAAGGCTATCAGTTTTCGATGGATGACTACGGAACAGGCTATTCCAATATGGAATCTATTTTTTCACTGGATTTCGATGTCGTCAAGATTGACAAAAGCATTCTCTGGAATGCCGAAAAAAGCGAAATCGGCCGGATTGTGCTCGAAAATACTGTTCACATGGTACGGCAGATGCATCGCAAAATTCTGGTCGAAGGCGTGGAAACAAGCGAACAGATTGCTCTGCTGGATACCCTAGGAGTCGATTATCTGCAAGGTTATTTCTTCTCACGACCCGTTCCGAAAGAGGATTTCGTTGCCTATATCCAAAAAGCAAATTAAAAATACAGTCTTCTGCATTTTCGGCAGAAGACTGTTTTCTTTTTCGGGATATGCCTTGCAATCTGTTCCGGTTTATGTTATAATATAAATA
Organism: Oscillospiraceae bacterium; assembly: GCA_017483405.1. GTDB lineage: Bacteria > Bacillota > Clostridia > Oscillospirales > Ruminococcaceae > UBA3855. The sequence continues at coordinate 2,933 of JAFUWP010000042.1, forward strand.
GATTTCATACAGAAAAGGGGATTTTTTATGGAAATTATTCTAAAAGGCAGCATTCTGCATTATCCGGAATTTTCCGGAAAATTCCTCAGTTATCAAAATTCTGAACATCTGATATGCTATAATAATATCAGAAATTACAGAACAGGAGGAAATCTGCATGAATCTCAAAATCGAAAACGGCATCCTGACCGGATATGCCAAATATCCGGATGAGGA
>JAFUWP010000466.1 GCA_017483405.1 Oscillospiraceae bacterium
CCGCATGTGAACCTGTACCGGAAGCTGCGGTGTGATAACCTTCTGCGTGAGATGCCTCTGCGGATGCAAAAGACCACCGTCCCTCTGCGTGAGAATGAATACCAGATGCTGTTGTATGACTGCCTTCGGCATGGGAGTATCCGCCGGCGGCGATGTTATCAGAATAATCATTGAAGATTTCCGCGCCTTCGCCGGCAGTGAGCTCCTGACCATCAACCGTGTACTGTGTACCAGTGGTATTCAGGCCGACACCGGTCTGAATGTTTAATTCTTCTGTGGTTTTATCTCCGGAAAGTATCACACCATTGATGGACGGTTTATTTACAAGCAGGTTGTAGTTGGTAGTTCCACCTGAACCACCCCCGCCTGCCTCAATGACATCTTTCAATTCCAGCAGAAGTGCTTCCATACGGCTCTGCGGAACTTTTTCATATACCTCACCATTAATAATGGCATACAAAATATCCTCATTTCTGCTGAGCATTAGTAACCCTCCTCATCATCTAAGTTCATCACGGCAGAGAGTCCGGCAGAAACTGCCGAAATCCCGATGCCGATTAAAGTTGTTTTCAGAACGGCTTTATCCGCCGACCAGTCTACATTAGGAACGGCCACGGCCAGATAGCCGACTGCCGATTGCAGAGCTGTCCGGAGTGCTCTTTTGAGCCAGTTTTTCATGTTGCATCACTCCTTGCCGGAAGATTCCGGAATTCTTCATGAATCGAATCCATTACACCGTTTGCACCTAATTTATGATACTGTTCATAGAGGTTCTCGAAATTCTCTTTGGCATAAATCGGCGCATAGCCTCTGGCCTTATACTTTTCATACTGATAAATCAGCCTGTCCCTCAGAAGTGCCTGTACGCCGAGTTCGAGTGCAAGCTGTTTTTCTTCGGAAACTTTCAGGCGGTTCAGCAGAAACTGCGTGAAAATCCCGATGATGCCGCTGGAAGTCAGCACGGTAATCAAAATATTTTGAATCATAATGTCCCTTCTTTCAGTTCTGTATCAGATTTTCAGTGATGATTTTATTGATGCCGCCGCGTTTCCAGACGAGTTCCGTGCCGAGATAAGCGCATTGAACCGGTACACTGCCGAGCATTAAAGTCAAAGGATTATTTTCCTGCGGAAATTCCGCCGGATGCGGATACCCTTCAAACTGGTTATTAAACAGCCATGTCGAGGTAAGACCATCAAAAAAGTCTGTTTCTTCTTCCAGAAATGCTCTTGATTTAATCTGTTCCGTTGTCAGCGTACGACATGACGAACTAAGATTTGAGGTATATACACCCTCTCCCCAAATATCAGTATCTATCATCCAGTATCCGCCGTTAAAGACCATACGAACCTGCACATCGTCCACTGATGTGATATGCATAGCAAAGACATTTTTTGAAACCGTATAACTGCTGTCAGCGAATAAATTTACAACCGGATTGGGGAAGTAGGCACTAGGTTTCGCCAGAGATACAATGTCACCGACAAATGCACATTCTGTAACACCTGCATACGGGCCTGCAATATAATTGGAGTTTACCGCGAGATTCTCAAACCAAAAGGTGCATTCATTCACTGCCACATAGTTCAACATAGCAATGTAAGATGCAGTCAGTAATGTTCCGGAAGTAAATTTTACATGAAATACACAGTTTATAAAATTACTGTCAGAACCGGACGAATTATTTTTTCCAAGCAAACCACATCCAAAGGTGTCGTCATTCATTTCCATAGAAAAGAAACAATACCTGAATGTAGTATACATCGTATATACAGATATTCCACCTGTTGTTTTATGATGATTCCAGTTCTTAAAAAAGATATTTTCTATAGTAGTGCCATTGTTAGCAATCAGCATATTTCCAGAATTTATGGTTACATTTTCAATTTTCTTTATTCCATCCGCATACAAATATGCATTTATAGATATAGCATTATCATAGCCATCTTTAAATTCATCTTCCTGACTAGCATCAATGTTGGCAATAATCTTTACGTATGCAAAGCTTTTGCTGGCGCATTCAACAAAATCTGCCATAGTGCTGACAAGATACGGGTCAGCTTCCGTGCCTGTTCCTGTATACGCCATAATTCAGCCCCCTTTTCAGAGAATAAGATACAGTGTGTTTGCATCCGGATTTTCCAGAGCATCATATTCAGCCTGTGTCAGTGCCTTTGTCGGCTTGAAATCCGTATATGTCAGAATTGTGGCCGGCAGAACAGGGGCAGTGTAGAATGTGCCCGTGTAGAATCCCTGACCAGCAGAAAATACCATAGAACCGGTCTGATTATGCCCTGAAACAACGCTTTCCGGACACGTGATGCCGTGAAGAAAAATCTTTGACGAATTTCCGCCGGACAGACCATAGCCGACAAAGTTTTCAGCATCCTGCGTATAGCCTTTGAAGATGCAGTTTTCAGCATTCAGGACACTGTTGGCATAAAATCCATAGCCGTTTTCCGTTCCGATTCCGCAGAAAGTACATTCCGTGAAGTTTCCGCCGGCATGACCGCCGTATGCATTTTTTCCGGATGCCATGAAATCACTTCCGGAAACATGGGAATTCAGTGCTGAAATGCCGTAAATAGTTTCTTCATCCGTACCATTCACGCTGACCTCACAATCTGAAACAAAGGAATTCCTGTCCGCCATGATGCCCCATAAGGCGTTATCGGATGAAAAATTGACACTGCACCGGAGCATCCGGCTTTCGATAAGATGCCAGCAGGTGACATAAATATCTGTTCCGGAGAAACTTCCATAAATATGACAATCCTCAAAAATAGCCTTGTTTCCTGAAATCAGATTCAGCGTGGCATTTTCTTCTGATGCTGTCAAATCCGGATAACGCACATCCAATCCCTTGACTGTGCAATTTCCGAAATATCCGAACTGACAGGCTTTGGCATGAATCAGAGTACAGTCTGTAAAATTAATTGTAATATCAAAATTACCTGTATTCTGATAGACAAGACTGTAGTCTTCACCGTCAACAGCCGTAGTCGTGTCATTTGCGCCGAAATTGCCGACAACCCTAACTGTTCCGGCATTCCGGTGGTTCAGTTTCCAGTTTTCGATAAATAACGGCAGCTCAACATTGTCACTCACTTCATTACAGTGATAGCAGCCATTATCCAAATCAGACAGCACTGCATCGAGCTTCCGGACTTTCTCAAAACCGAGAATTCTTCCACAGACAGAATCGTCATTTCTTTCATCACCGATGTCATTCTGTGTAATTGACTCCGTTCCTGCCCATACCATGATATAGGCGAGGGAAATCTCCCAGATATTTTCATCACGCTGTAATGACGGCAGAACAGGCGATTCGCCTGCTGTTCCCCGTCTGACAGCAATCTCCATCGTGCGGAGTGTTCTGTTCAAACGAAGAACGATTCTGTCTGCTCTGTTCAAAATGATGTCGGGTTGGTTAATAGTCAGATAGACATCCGCATCACTGTGAATCCATTTCCGCTGAATGAAACCCCAGCCAGGCAGAATCTTCACGGTTAAACCAGAATTTTCGCACACCTGAAATGTGCTTTCTGGTTCTGCCATGACACCATCTGGAATCAGGGTTTCAAAGAAATTGGAAATATCATCAGCACTGTATTTTCTGTCTCCATCGACAGAATCGAAAAATCCGTATGTAATCGACATTAGTTCACCTTCCAATCTGAAAATGTGGGAATCAGCCTGTATCCTTCTGCGTCATCAACCTCTGTGATTTCAGATACAACAGCAGTTCCCTGTATTCCGTATTCATTGATAATCGAAACCTTATCGCCAAGATTGTAGTCAACACCAAATTGATACATATCCGTGTTAAGGATTTCGCCGCTGAATTCTTTGGTTTCTTTTGCTTTTCGGAGATTTTCTTCCGCTCTTTGTTTCAGAATCCGGTTGTATGTACCAGAATCCAGTGTTCCGTCTTCCGTATTCGAGGAAATGCTTTCCGCCTGCACATACTTTTCACGTAGATACAGGCCTTTAATTTCACTGGATTCTATCACAGTGACATGTTTCCGCTCTGAGCCTTCACCTTCTCCACCCTCCTGAATCAGATTGTAATAAGTTGACATATCGTAAAGATACTCTGTACTGCCTAAATTGTCGAAGTCAGGGGAGAATATGACCGGAGTGTTTTCTGTCTGGTTCACAGTTTTGTCAGTACCCTTGTAGAGCCAGAATGCGAATCCTGTACTGCTGAAAATGACTTTAAATCCCATATTTACCGAAGTACAGATGTTTTTTACTGCTTCGAGAAGGTTTTCACCGTCATACTGAATGTTTATCTTAGTTTCCTCTACTAACCACGAACCAATAGAGAGTTCTGGAATTTTCCGCATTTCCCTAAGAGTTTCACTACCCTTATCTGGTGCTATTGCATTGTATGTCACAAGATAATAGACAGCTTCATCCGCACGAATGGAGGTAAATGTCATCTGCGGCATGATGATGCGCTGTGAAAGAATACACTCCGCCGAACGGCCTTTGACAATCAAATGATTTCCTTCTTCAGAATCCGTTGTCAGCTGAATGCTCTCCGGCTTCATGGCATTTTCAGTATCATCCTCTTTGGTGATAAGCAGAAAACCATCCGTGAATAGCTCCAAAAGTGCCTTTGATGCCAGAAGATACACTTCAAATTCGCCTGCATCCTGAAACCGCCTGACCCATATTACCGAAATCGCATAGTCAATCACAGCAATTTTCTGAAATTTTTTCTCCGATACATGTTTCCAGATATATAAGTTCATTCAGACACCTCCATAAAGCTCAGTAGCGGAAAATAGAATTTTCACTCCGCCTGTATCGCTTGCCGTGAATGTGAACTCGTTCGCTCCAAGTGCCAGCTGAATCCACGAAGAACCATTTTTCATATAGTCCAGGAGATTGATGGTTTCTCCGTTCCGGAACAATGAAATGCTCTTTTCTCCCTGCTTTGTATTCAGGGTGATGACATCATCGGCCTGAAATGTATAGTCCAAGCCGAAAAACTGCTGTGTCGATGTATTGTAGATGTTCAGATTCTGCACTTCTGCGGAAATCTCAACTGTAATGATACACCCGCAGGGAACATCACCGCTGTTTACCAGCATACAGAGGGACAGGCTTCCGATTTCAGAAAATGGTATCGGATTATTAACTTCTATCGAAAAGGGAAATTCAAAAAGTTTTGTGGATTTTGAAAGCTCTTCGCGCAAGACATCCAGACTTTCAAAATAGGGCTTAGGACAGATAATCGAAATCTGAATTTCTTCCTGTTCTGTGAAGATACTGCCGTCCATGACTTCCACATAGCCTTCAATCCGCACATTTCGGTTTCTGTTCTTATAGAACACCGTGCAGACTGTTTTTGCCGGAAACATACGATAAAGCTGCTGACGGTTTGCTTCAATATCGCCCATCAGACGGAGTGTAATAACAATATTTCGCTTCTGAATTCGTGCAGAATTGAACATTTCGCCATCGCCTGCTCCACTGCTGGTACGGATGTCCGATGCCGGACGGAGCAGGCCGCTGACATCAGTGACAACATAGTTTACCGTATTATTAGTCAGCTCGAAGGTTTCACCTTTGGTGTTTTGAATCCGGAGAGAAAACAGGGGAACAAACATAAAATCACACTTTCTTTGCCATTCTGAGAAGATTTTTGCTTTGACGGTACTGGTCAAATCTGCTAAGTGCTTTTGGACTGTTGTTAGTTTGGTTAAATGTCTGACTATTATCTGTCGAGTAATAGTTATTGACTGTTCCGCTTCCAGAAAATCCGGAAGGATTATTTTTAAATGGATAGTCAAAATCTGTATCCAGCGAAATCCTCATCGTTTCAGAAACACTTTGTACGGCCTTTTCAAGGACTTTCCGGTTTTTCAGAAGTCCGTCAGAAAGGCCTTTCATAAAGTCAGGCATCCAGTTTGAAAAATCAGCCAGAGGTCCTTTTTCAGGCTCTGAAAAATGCAGATATTCCCAGATTTTTTCTCCGACTTTCTCGGCGGCTTCTGCAATATCTCCGATACCGCTGAAAATGCCGTCAACCAGATTCCTGATAATGTCTGCTCCCCATTCTTTAGCTGATTCTACAATACTGACAAGCCCTTCTCCGACAGCACTGAACAGCTTTTTTCCAGCCTGCCACATTTTTCCTGAATTATTCAGCAGAGCAGCAACGACAGCCGATACGATTTTCGGCGCGAGCTTTACAATCGTATTGATAATTTCATCAGATTTATCAATCAGGGCAACCAAAAGCTTGAAACCTGCTTCAATAATAGAAGGAAGATTGCTTAATACCGCATCCACAAGAGCCGTGATAATATCAGGAATAACTTCTATGATGCCCTCGATGATTTCCGGAAGCGCATCAACCAGAGCTGTCAGCAGAGTGATTCCGGCATCAATTATCGCCGGAACATGTTTCAGAAGACCGCCGACAAGGCTGGTAATAATAGCAGGCAGAACAGCCAGAATCCCCGTGATGATGTCCGGAAGAGCGTCCACCAATGCAAGAAACAAGGTCAGACCTGTATCAATTATCATATCGATGCTGGATAACAAGCCGTCAGCAAGCTGTCCGATTAAATCCGGAAGAACAGCAAACAGTTCCGGCAGAGCTTTCAGCAGACCGTCAGCTAGAGCCGTTATCAGCGATAATGCGGATTCTGCTATCAAGGGCAGATTTTGAGCTATTCCGGTGACAAGAACCTGAATCAGTTCAGTAGCCGCATCCAAAATCAGCGGAATGTTTTCTTTCAGTCCGTTGGAAAGAATAGAAACCTGTTCCGTGATGACCGGAATCAACTCCGGAAGCAGTTTCATAATGCTGGTTGTCAGAGATGTGACAAGTTCAAGTGCTGCACTCACAATCAGGGGCAGACTGCTGACAAATCCCTGAATAAATCCAATAATCAGTGTGACACCCAGATTGGTGAACTGCAGAAGAGTCTGCATCATTGCAGAAAGTATCGTCCTCATGATGGTCATGATTTTCGGCAGGATATTCCTCAGTTGTACAGAAATAGTTGTCATCAGATTGACGATAGCACTTCTCAGGACACCTTCTGCACCGTCTTTGCCCTCAATCACGCCCGTCAGAGCAGGGAGCAGCTTGTTTGTCAGGGACTGCACTATTTTCCGGAGCGGTCTGTCAAGATTCTCAAAAACGGAAAGCTGAAATCCTTCGTAAGCAGATTCCATCTTTTTCAGGTCGCCTTCCAGATTATCCATCATGGTTTCAGCCATATCAGATGCTGCACCGTCACAGTTCCGGAGTGCATCAGCATAATCTGAAAAAGACTGTTCGCTTTCTTTCGCCGTTTCTGACAATCCGGACATAATTGTCTGAAAAGATGCATACTGATTCTGCCCGGCAATCATTTTTGCAAGATTTGCCTGCTGTTCATCTGTCAGGTTTTCCCACACATCAGAAACACCATTCAGAATACTTGACAAATCCTGCATATTGCCCTTTTCATCATACACGTTCACGCCGTATTCTGCAAGAGCAGAAGCACATCCTTTTGTATCAGTAGCAAGACGTGTCATAACTGCGTTCAGAGCTGTACCGGCTTCACCGCCCTTTACACCGGCATTTGCCATTGTCATCAATACTGCTGTAACATCTTCCATGCTGTAATGCATGGATTTTGCGGTAGATGCACAGTTTTTATATGCTTCGCCGAGCATTTCTGTATTGGTGTTGGAGTTTGCCATAGCAAAAGCCATTTTATCAGCAAATTCTCCGGCACGGTCTGCTTCCCAGCCGAAAGCAGTCATATAATCTGTCACAATGTCAGATGCCTGCGCTAAATCCATTTCAGAAGCGGCAGCCAGATTCAGAACACCCGGCAGAGCATTTGTCATTTGTTCTGTTTTCCAGCCTGCAAGTGCCATATAGCCGAGAGCATCTGCACACTCGGAAGCACTGAAAGAAGTTTCTCTTCCGTACTTCTGAGCTGTTTCTGAAAGCTGCTGCAATTCTTCATCAGTTGCGCCGGAAATCGCCTTTACTTTGGACATGGATGTTTCAAATGTTTTTCCGGCTTCTACAGAGCTTTCGGCAACCTGCTTGATGCCGGAAGCAGCTTTTTCAAGGACATCTGCTGCAAAATTTCCTATGAATGTTCCGGCAGCAACAGCAGCAGCGGAGATGCCTTCGGATGCCTTTTCAGAAGTTTCGCCGACTTCCTTAACGGTCTTATCGAATTTATCAGCAGAACTTTCTGCTTCCCGGAGTGCGGATTCTTCGGAGTCAATTTCGCCGGAAAGACTGTTTATCTGTTTGGCAAGAGATTTCGCTTCTTTTGAATTTTTGCCATATTGTGTAACAGCGTTTACATATTCAGATTTCAGCTTGTCCAGCTCTGATTTCTGGTCTTTGAGCCGTTCTGTCAGCGTTTTTTCTTCTGCTGTGACATCATGAGCAGCTTTTTCCACGCTTTCGAGCTGAGACTTATTTTCTTTCTGTTTCTGACTGAGAGCCTGAATCTGGCTTGCAAGAGATTTTGCCTCATCAGAATCTTTGCCCTTTTCGAGTACAGCGTTCTTGTATTCCTGATTGAGTTGATTCAGTTCTTTGTCCTGTTCAGAAATTTTCTGTTTCAGCTTATCAAAGGCTGTTTCAGTCTTGTTTCCTGCATTTTGGAGCTGTTTCAGATTCTGTTCTGTTTCGATGATTTCACGCTGCAAGGAATCATACTGCTGCGGAGAAACAGGATTCCCGAATTCATCAGAGACGGCCTTTGCCCTATCTTTCAGGCTTTGCAGATTCCCTTCTGTACTCTTGATTTTATCCTGTAGCTTGTCGTACTGCTCCTGTGTGATTTCACCGCTGGAAAGCTGCTGTTTCGCCTTTTCATCCTGCGTTTTCAGTTTTTTCAGGTTCTCAACGGTTTTGTCGATTTCCTGCTGAATCGGCTCATATTGATTTTTCCATGCGGTATAGTTATCTTTGGTTTGCGCTGCCTGTTCGCTGGCGGTTTTCAGCGTTTCAAGCCGTTTTTCTGTATCGGAGACAGCTTCCGTCAGGAGTTTCTGTTTCTGTGCAAGCAGTTCCGTGTTGGTCGGGTCGAGTTTCAGCAGACGTTCAACATCTTTCAGGTCTGTCTGTGTCGATTTGATATTCTTATCAACCTGAGCCAATGCCTTTGACAAGCCTGTGGTATCGCCGCCGATTTCGACTGTAAATCCCTTAATCCGTTTTGATGCCATGAAGTATCACCTAAATCATTTCTGTTTCGGTCAGAATTATATCAAAATCCCCATCAATCATAGATTTCAGCTTTTCCCTTGCCTGTTCCGGAGATTCAGCATCTTCAATTTCAATTCGGTGCTGACCGGAAGTTTCGTATAAATAGCAATAAAAAATATATCTCATTGCATTATCTCCTTAGAAATTGTCAAAATCCGCCTGAGTTGCCTTATACCAATATTTGAAATTATCATTGTCTCTTTCGATGAACATATCATCAATCATGCCGATAGTCAACAAATCAAGCTCGGCCATTGACAGACCGAGCTGTTTGCACCTCAGCAGGAAAAGAGCTGTTGTCATCTCACGGTCAATTGGGCGATGTTTTTTTTTGATTCCGCCTGCTGTTCCGTATTCAGATTCCAGAGTTCCAGCAGTTTCGGGAAAACCATATAAATGCTCAATGTGCTGAACTGGTCGAGCCATTCTTCAGGAGTATCCGGAACATTATCAGGGTCAGCGTGTTTCGCCATAATAAAAGCGATGTTCTCAAACATTTCCAGATTGTCAATACTTATGGAAGAAAAACTGATTTCAGCAGTTTCTTCCGATTCCTCCAGATTTTCATCAGCTCCGGACTCTTTGGCTTTTTCCGCATTTTTATCAATGGAATCCTTCAAAGCTGTGCGGAGCGTAATCAAATCCTTGAAAATATCTCTCCGGAATTTTGCACGGTACAGACGGGGAATAGTCGCACTTGCACGAAACAGAACGTCCTGCTCATCAATTTTAATTATTTTAGTAAGAGCCATTCTGCATCACACTCCTTACGGATTAGTAGAGAAGTCAGGCGTATAGACAGCATCGTACCACTCGTCATAAACCGTGCTGTCGGTAGACGGAACAGTTTTTGCTTTGACAAGTCTGTTCGGCAGGGGAACAACTTTCAGGGAAAGCGTATCTGTCTGCGGCGTTTTGGTTTCTTCCGTGGTCTGCCCGTTCATAGCCGGTCTGGTTACTGAGCATCTATAAGAAACGTGGCGTGTGCATGTCTTGTCGCCGTCGAACTCCCAGAACAGTGCAAACTCTGCCGGCTCTACATTGCTCTGTTCAACAAGGACACCGTTATTGTCCAGTTTTTCTCCGAGAATATCCACAGCGAAAATCTGCGGAATCAGCGCAATTTCAAGCTCTCCTTCATAGCCGGTATTACTGCCGATGACATAATAGACATTATCGTCTGCGTAGAAATTTTCGTTTTCACCGCTGGCATCCAGTGAAAGGCTGACCGCTCCAGGGATTCTGACAGGTGTGCCGTATGTGGGAGTCTGCCCATCCTCTGACCAGCTGAGAATTTTTGCATAATGTACGTTTTTTAAGCCGAACTTGACTTTGTTTTCATTAGTAGCCATTGATTAAATCTCCATTTCGTAGATGACTTCATAGAGTTTTTCAGATTCTATGAAGGTTTCTTCTTTTGCGTAATAGACTTCATGTGCTGCCAGCACATTTTCTATGATTTCTTCTGTTTCCGGTGATTTCAGGTCGGTGTACAGCTCGACTGCAAGCCGTTTTGACTTGAAATACATCAGATTATCTGCTGAAAATGTGTTTTCTCTGGGAGACAGAAACAGCAGAAACGGCGGTTCAGGGCTTTCGCCTTCTGCAAAATGATGATAGGCATAAGGCAGACCTGTTTCGGCCATCATTGCACTAATTTCTTCATAAGTCATCATAACACCTTCTCTATCAGTTCTGTCAGGAGCTGTTCGCCGTGTTCTCTTGCCGGTTCAATGTGCGGTTTCGGAGAAACAGAGCCATCTCCGATAGTTCTGCCGCCTCTGCGAAGTGCGTGACCATTTTCCAGCAGATGTGCAATTTGGTAGTCTTTAGCATGGACTGTGCTGCGAAAAGAGTAGATACTATCTTCACTGTAAGCGATTCTCCATGTCTTTGCGTAGTGCTCCGTATCTTTCGGAGCAGTTACGGAAATTTCTTTTTTTATGGAATTTGCAGTTTTACGAATTGCTTTTTTCATTTCAGCATTTACATATTCGTTATATTCCTGCAAATTATCCTTGACTGCCTGTGCAAGGTCATCAAGGTCAATTACACTGTGTTTTCTCATATCATGCACCTGCTTTCCGGACTTCACAGATGATTTCCAGATAGTCTTTCTTTGCGAAATCTGGCTTGATTCCTGTGATATCGTATTCCAGCCCCAGAAATCTGACTCTGTTTGCCGTTGCAGATAGCACTCTGGTATCTGACGACTGACGGACTTTGAACACTGTCTGCTGGATTTCCTTTGTCACTCCGGCGATGGTTTCTTCGGAAGATGCCGTCACGGAGTTCCGCATATATACCTGTGCCCACACGGAATACAGTTTTTTCCATGTATTACGATGGTTGCCGATGCTGTCAACGTCTGTCACACTGCCGAGAATATCAATTCTCTGATTCATTCTGCCGATTTCCATCAGAAAGCACCTTCTCTCTGTGCGAACAGCAGATAGCGCAGATTCATAGTCAGATTGTGATAATCTGCGCTGTTCCGGTTCTCATACAGATACGACAGGCAAAATTTCACCGCCGTATCTGTTATAGCCGATTCTGCTTCGAGTTCTTCTTCGCTGTCCAAACGCCCTACGTCCATAACAAGCCGCTTTGATGTCCGGAGCAGGTTTTCAATCAGTACATCTTCATCACTGCTGTCAACACGGAGATACTGTTTCGCTTCATTCAGCGTAACAGCCATACTATCACGCTTTCATCTGAAGAACCTTGACAGCCTCCGGAAGAATCAGCTTGCCGTCAATTCTTTCTGATGCAATAAAGCCAATTTGCCCGTTCAGTGCAAAGAGCTCATCCAGACGCTTGAAGCTTTTGCCCTGACGCTCTGCAATCCAGTAATAGTTATAATCACCGAAAATCAGAACTTTTGCGCCGGCCTCAATGCTCGGAACATATTGGGACGTATGATAAGGACGGCTCATAATCATATCCGGAATGTCGGCGGAAACAGACGGCTGCCACAAATAGTTTCCGTTGCTGTCCTTCAGCTTGCGGAGTGCCTTGACAGTGGTATCATTCAGAATCCAGCTCGCTCTTTTGCGGTAAGGAGATTTCAGAGAATAGTAAAGTTCCTGCACATCATCAAAAGAGATTGCTGCTGTTGTAGTAGTGTAGCCTGTTTCAGCAGTTGTCAGCACACCTGTCGGCTTTTTCGCACCATTTCCGGCAATAAATGCAGCTTCTTCCCCTGCACCGATTCGGCGTGTAAATTCGCTGGAAATGTATGCCTGAATATTGAATACAGAATCATTCATCAGTTCTTCCGAAACTTTGATAGCAGTGCCGAGTTTATATGCTGTTAGTGTTTCCACTGTGAATTCATCATCTTCGAGCTGATAAGAACCACTTTCATCAATCCACTGTGCTTCGCCGTGGTCAGCGACAACCGGAATCTTTCTTTCTCCGGAATCCGTTCTGATAACGTGTGCTACGCTGCGGAAGAAATTAGCTTCTTCCAGTCCCTGAACCAGTGTTTTTTCATATTCATCCGGCACAAGATAGCCGCCGTGGTCATCATCGCCGATTTCGAGTACATTCTGGACATCATAATATTTTTTCTTCCGGAGATTATCCCAGAAAGCTTTCTCATATTCTTCAGAATTTCGGCCTGTTCTGCTTTTGATGTGCATATCAGAAGGCTTTCCGATAATCGGTTCGGAAGTCGGTGCGTTCAGTTCAGCATCCAGTTTCTCACGGCGTTCCTCACGCTGAATAGCTCTTTTCAGTGCATTAATTTCCTGCTCCATTGCATCATAGATTCTTTCATTCTCTTCGGACATTACGCCGTTGACGGATTTGGAATCCAGAAAATTACAAGCTTCATCCCACTTGTTTTTTCTCTGTTCTCTCAGTTCCTGAATAGTTTTCTGAATAGACATGAATAAATCCTCCTCAATATTTTAATAAATCAAGACGTTTTTTGAGCTGTTCCACCGGAACACCCTGCCGTCCGGCAGAGGCAGAAACCTTCTGTATAAAGCTCTGCTTCGTTCTGATGGGTGACCATGACATTTCAATATGATTTTCCGTGTCTGGTTCTGCTGAGGTTTCTTCCTTTTCGCCGGAAGAAAACAGAATACCATCAACCAGACTGAGGGATTTTGCTTTCTTTGCGTTCAACCATGTTTCCTCGTCCATCATCTTTGCAATTTTTGTTCTGGATAAGCCTGATTTCATTTCATACGCATTGATAATGCTTTCCTTGATTTCCTCAAGGACTTTGATTGCTTGTTCCATATCAGACTTATTTCCCCATGCAATCATGGACGGATTGTGCATCATTAGCATACCAGTCGGAGCTATCAGGGTTTCATCTCCTGCCATAGCCACGACAGAGGCGGCACTTGCAGCAATGCCGTCAATCTTGACAATGATTTTTCCTGCATGATTTTTCAGCATGGTATAAATCTGACTTGCGGCAAATACATCACCACCGGGGCTGTTAATCCAGACCGTGATATTTCCGCTGATTTTAGACAGCTCATCACGGAACATCTTCGGCGTGATTTCGTCTCCGTACCATGTTTCTTCGCTAATCGAACCGTAAAGAAACAATTCGGATTCTCCGGAATCGTTTTTTGTGAAATTCCAGAATTTGCGCATTTCATTCACTCCTTTCTACAAAAGCACCTGCTTCGTTTAGTTTTGTGAAACTACCGTTGACAAGATACAGGTCTCCGCCTTCTTCTTCCGGAATCGGATTCATATCTTCCATTTCACGAATGTCATTGGCATTCAGCCAGCCATTCTGCCATGCTGTTGCATAGCCGTTCATGCGGCTTTCGTAATCGCCTCTTAACAGTCCGTCAACATTGAATTTGATGAAATATCTGCTCTTTTCAGAAGCAGACAGCAGAGATTTTTGTAATGCCTGTTCCCAGCGCACAAGCCACGGGTCAAGCGTGTACTTCACAAATTCAAGACTTTGCTGTTCGATATTGGAAAAAGTTGCATGTTCCAAATCTCCAATCATGTGAAGCGGTACACGGTACAGACGAGCAATTTCTTCAAGCTGGAATTTTCTGGTTTCCAGAAACTGTGCGTCGTTATTCGGGATAGAAATAGGCGTGTATTTCATGCCTTCTTCCAAAATTGCTGTTTTATGAGAGTTATTTCCTCCATAAGCTGCCTGCCACGCCTTGCGCACCCGCTCAGGGTCCTTGATTGTTCCAGGATGTTCCAGCACACCAGACGGGCTTGCACCATTGGAAAAGAAATCTGCTCCGTATTGTTCGCAGGCCTTTGCAATACCGAGTGCGTTTTTCGCAATTGCAATTGGAGAATACCCGACAAGCCCGTCAAATCCGAGTCCTGGAATGTGCAGAACATTTTCCGCCTGTAGAACGATTTCTCCTGTTTGTTTCAGATTCGGGTCGGCATTTTCATTACGGTTATAAATATATATCAGATTATTGCTGTCATCTCTGTCAACCTTCATGTGGTTTGCCATCAGCGGATAAAGTCCGATAACTTCATTTTTACCATTGCGGATAATCTGTGCGTAGGCATTTCCGTAGACAAGAAGATGTAGCATCATGGTTTCACGGAATGAAAAACTTGTCATTTCCTTATTCGGCTGGTCATGGAGCAGGGAATACAGGATATGATTCACAGCACGTTCCCTTCCGTTTTCAGTGCGCTCATAAACATGCAGCGGAAGCTGCGCCACTGCCTCAGACAGTACCCTGATACAGGCATAGACAGCAATCTGTTGAATCGCGTTCTTATCTGTAATATAGACACCGCTTTCCGTCCGCCCTGTCATATAATGCGTAGACGGACTGCTGTAACTGTTTTTCGGCCTGATTTTTTTGAAAAATTTGACGAAAATACTCATAATACAAGCAACCCTCGTTCATCATAAATACTTATTCCTGAACCTGCTCCTCCGCGGACAGCTCTGTCAAGTGCCATAATCATAGCAATTGCACCGTCAATTCTTTCTGTCGATTTCTCTTTATCTGCCTTGATGTTTCCGGCAGGGTCACGCCTGATGAAGATATTATCGACATTCCAGCGGAGAACCGGATGACCGCCGTGTGCTATCTGCTGATTCAGCACTAAGCGCATGAGTTCCTTTGTCGGCGGCGACATGTCCTTGAATCCTTGTCCGAACTGTACCATTGTAAAGCCTAAGCCTTCTAGATTCTGTGACATCTGGACAGCTCCCCAGCGGTCAAATGCAATCTCACGGATGTTGTACTTCTGACCAAGTTCATCAATAAAATGTTCGATAAAATCATAATGCACAACATTTCCCTCAGTCGTAATCAGATGTCCTTGCCTCTCCCAGATGTCATACGGCACACGGTCACGCCGAACACGCAAAGCAAGCGTTTCTTCCGGCACCCAGAAAAACGGCAGAATGATATATTTATCCTTTTCGTCAATCGGTGGAAAAACCAGAACAAATGATGTAATATCTGTTGTTGACGATAGGTCAAGACCTCCGTAGCAGATGCGCCCTTCCAGAGTCTTTGGATTGATAGGGAAGTTACAGGCATCCCATTTCTGCATTGGCATCCAGCGGACTGACTGCTTTACCCACTGATTCAGACGGAGCTGACGAAAAGCATTTTCTTCGCCTGGAGTTTCCTTTGCGGAATTACATGCAGTCACGACTTTATCAATGCTGATTGTTTCGCCAAGTGACGGATTGGCTTTCTTCCAGACTTCTGGGTCTGTCCAGTCATCATCATCTTCGATTCCGTAAATCACCGGATAAAATGTCGAGTCGTGCTTTCGTCCCTCAATAATATCCTTTGCTTTTTGATGCTGCTCGTAGCATACAGAATGTGTATCTGTTCCAGCGGTCGTAATCAGGAAGTAAAGTGGCTGTTTTCGGGCATCGCCTGACCCCTTTGTCATGACATCAAACAGTTCCCTGTTTGGCTGTGTATGCAGTTCATCAAACACAACACCGTGAACATTGAAACCATGCTTACTGTGTGCCTCCGAAGAAAGAACCTGATAAAAGCTGTTTGTCGGCTGGTAGATGAGTCTTTTTTTGGCTTTCAGAACCTTGATTCTTTTTGCAAGTGCAGGATTCTGCACCACCATATCAGCAGCAACATCAAAAACGATACTTGCTTGGTCACGGTCAGCGGCGCATCCATAGACTTCTGCTCTTTGTTCACCATCACCACACAGCAGCAGGAGCGCAATTGCCGCAGCAATTTCTGATTTTCCATTTTTCTTTGGAATCTCAACATAAGCAACGCTGAACTGTCTGTATCCGTCGGAACGAATTGTCCCGAAAATGTCGCGAATTATCTGCTCCTGCCAGTCCATCAGCTCGAATTTCTTTCCATACCATTCACCTTTTGTGTGACATAGGCACTGAATGAAATTTACGGCGAAATCAGCTTTTTTCTTGTCGTAATGAGAATCTTCTGCCATGAATCTGGTAGGTACATAGTTTTTTAATTTACGCACTTCATCGCCTCAGCTTTAAAGATTAAGAAGCTGTTCCATCGGGTCGCTTCCTCCCTGAAATTCTCCGGAGCTATTTTCTTTCACTATCTGATAAATCTGATACCAGATAGAATTGATTTGCTTCATATATGCCTGACTCATCTGGACATACGGTGATGCTATTGTGCCGCTTGTTGTGGGATGCTTTGCGAGAAATCCGCCTGCGGAAAGTGCCTCTTCGCACTGAATCCAGCGTGCCACGCTCATGACATACTGCTCAATCAGGAGCTTGCTGACAAGCGTTTCACATCCTCTGGATTTGAGCCATTGATACACTTCTGCATAGATGGCTTTGGATTTCAGAGGAACAGCGGCTTTCTGTTCTTCGGTCAAAAAATCGTTCAGCGGTGGCAAGCCTGAAATATTGGGGTTCTCATCTTCCGGAAACAAGCCGACAGGTTCAAGCATAACCTGTGCTGAATTTCCTTCCCTGATTTTATCAGTTAGGGCTTTCGGCTTTCTGCCAGCTCCGGCTCTTGCTCCTCCTCTGCGCGTCCCATCCTTAGCCATTCCTGATTCTCCTTTCTTTGTTTGATTTCATTTGATTTATGTTTGAATCGTTTGATTTGTTTGAAAAACGAGGGTATATCCCCCGTTTGAATTCCGATTTTTGCGCGTGCGACCAAACGCCGGTCTTTGTCTGTTTGCGTCACAGGGATTTTAATCCCCCCACCCCATCAGTAATGATATTCAGGATTGCTGTCTTCCAGCCATGTTTTCCGGTCGTGACATGGTTTGCATAATGGCTGCCAGTTCTCCTGATTCCAGAACAGACTTTTGTCTCCGCGATGCGGAGTGATGTGGTCAACAACCGTTGCAGGAGTATATTTGCCGTTCGCCTGACATGCAGCGCACATCGGATGCTTACGAAGGAACATTCTGCTTGCTTTTTGCCATCTCGTTCCATATCCTCTGCTGGCGGCAGAAAGCCTGTCCGGATGCAGAGGCTTATGTTTTGCACAATATTTTTCATCGGTCAGGTTCGGACAGCCAGGATGACTGCACGGACGTTTTGCTTTTTTCGGCATATCTTATCACCATTTCTGTGGATGTAGCAAAAGAGTATCAGTCTGGATTCAGTTCGGGAACGGAAGCGGAAAGATACTCTTTTGTCTGTCGGGTATTTTAAGAAGGAATTTTTATCAGTCATGCAGTATTGGTTGCAGAGGACGGAATCGAACCGCCTGCCTCAAGGTTATGAGCCTTGCGAGCTTCCAGTGCTCTACTCTGCCGTATGCTGCCGGATGGCAGCACGAAAACATCAAGATAACAAAGAAAGGTAGAAATTCTATATTATTATTGTACAGTATTTACAGTATGATGTCAATGAAATACTACAAAACATAGACAAAAAAAGAAAGGCTCTGATTCAAAGTCAGAGCCTTTCTTTTCCAGTAAGAA